>CALFUO010000125.1 GCA_937929895.1 uncultured Aquimarina sp. | reverse complement strand
CCTTACAATTATCTTCAATCGCATATTGTTTTGCTCGCTCCATTAGTTTTCCCCCTATTCTATGACCTCTAAAACCATCTTTCACAAAAAGACAATCTAAATACAAGTAAAACTCAGCATCCCAAGTAGAAAATTGTTTTAAAAGACTACAATAACCTATCAATTCACCTTTCATTTCAGCAACAAAGATTTTGAGGTCAAAATTTAAAGTCATTTGTTGCTTAAGCATTTCAACCTTTCCTTCTTGGTGATATTCCGCTTTCTCATAAATCGCGTGTACCTCACATAATTCAACAAAGGATGGTAAATCAGATGTTTTTAATGGGTATATTTCTAAAGTCATTGTTATTAACAATTACAAGTAATTTCTGTTCCCAATTTACCCATTTTACCTTCAGTAGCATAGTCATCACGTTTCCACCAATCTAAACCACCTAACAATTCTTTTACTCTAAATCCATTTTCAGTTAGTTTTAAAGCTCCTTTTGTAGATCCATTACATCCAATACCATCGCAATACGAGATATACAACACAGACGTATCTAGTTTCGAAAGTGTACCTTTATTCATTTCACGATGTGGAAATGAAATTGCGTTAGGAATATGTTCCTCTTCGTAAGCTCTAACTTTTCTAGTATCCATTACAATGATGTTTTCTTTATTTCCTAGAGCTTCGAAAAGATCTGCTGAATCCATTTCATATTTTAACTTATTCTGATAGTGTGCTAGTTGATCATTATTCATAATATGTGTTTTTTGACAAATCTAATAGTCCTCTATCTCGTATCATTATTTTATAAATGAATAGAATTCAACCTTCATTGATTTATTTTCAATCTCAATGCAATTTTGAAATCCTATATTTAGGATATGGAAATCAAACACCTAAAACTAATTAAAGCCATTGAAGATAATGGCAACATCACCAAAGCCGCTGATGAACTTTTCGTGACTAGCTCCGCCCTAAGCCACCAACTTGCTAAACTCGAAGACCAGCTTAATTGCGCACTATTTTTAAGATCTAAAAATAAATGGCAACTCACCGAAGAAGGGAAGATCATCCATCAACTAGCTTTAGACACTATAGAAAGTATAGACAGCACCTTAGAAAAGATTCAAGATTACAAAGACGGTAATGCAGGCACTATAAAACTAAGTACAGAATGCTATTCTTTCTATCTAGGACTCCCTTCTTTTATCGAAGAAATGAAAATTCAATACCCCAATATTGAAATCCTATTTCAACTAGAAGCAACACATCAACCTATTGAAAAACTTCTAAATAATGAGATTGATATTGCCTTAACAGCAACCAAACCGAACAAAGAAGAACTAATCGCCACACCTATCTTTAATGATGAAATCTTTGCTTTACTTCATAAAGATCATCACTTATCGAACAAGCCATACCTTGAAGCTAAAGATTTTGCATCCGAACATTTAATCATTCATTCATACCCATTACATACTGTTTCAGTGTATCAACACTTTTTAGCACCCAAACTTGTAAAACCAGATCATATTTCAGCAATACCGTTAACAGAAGTAGCATTAGAAATGATTAGTACCAATATTGGTATTACTTGTTTTCCAAAATGGGCTTTAAAGGACTTTAATCTCTCAAAGGACATACTGTTTAAACCACTAGGATCATCTGGTTTCGAACGCACTCACTACCTAGTAACTAGAAAAAGTGACACAAAACATAGATATATTGAAAGCTTTAAAGCTCGATTTATAAATAAATTTGAAGCATAACTTTCTTATTTCAAAAAAGCCAAGACAATTTCATTTAAAAAGTAGTTATAGAAATTTTCAAAAGTACAGAAACTAATTATAAGCAAAAAAGGGTCACCAAATGGCAACCCTTTTCTTTAACTATGCTATAGTCTTTATTCTTCTTCGTTAGAAGCAGTAGTTTCAGCAACAGGTGCTTCAGCTTTTGCCTTACCTCCACGACGGCTACGACGTGTAGTTTTCTTGGCAGCCTTACCAGTTGAATAAATTTCATTGAAATCTACCAACTCGATCATTGCCATATCAGCGTTATCCCCTAAACGGTTTCCTAACTTAATGATACGAGTATAACCTCCTGGACGATCTCCAACCTTAGCAGCAACATCTCTAAACAATTCAGATACTGCATATTTGTCACGTAATTTAGCAAAAGCTACACGACGATTATGAGTTGTATCCTCTTTAGCTTTAGTTATTAAAGGCTCTACAAATTGTTTTAAAGCTTTCGCCTTAGCAACTGTAGTGTTAATTCTCTTGTGCTCTATTAAAGAACAAGCCATATTGGCTAACATTGCTTTTCTATGAGCTGTTTTTCTACCTAAGTGGTTGAATTTTTTTCCGTGTCTCATGACATTTGGTTTACCATCATCTTGCTCAATCTACCTCTTTGCAGAGAGCAAAATATGATGAGATTAATCTTTATCTAATTTGTATTTTGCTAAATCCATCCCGAAGCTTAGTCCTTTAACGTTTACTAGTTCTTCTAGCTCAGTTAAAGACTTCTTACCGAAATTACGGAACTTCATTAAGTCGTTCTTATTATAAGAAACTAAATCCCCTAAGGTATCTACCTCTGCTGCCTTTAAACAGTTCAATGCTCTGACAGAAAGATCCATATCTATTAACTTAGTCTTTAATAATTGACGCATATGTAATGACTCTTCATCATAAGTCTCGGTTTGTGCAATTTCATCAGATTCTAATGTAATACGCTCATCAGAGAATAACATGAAGTGATGGATTAGAATCTTAGCCGCCTCTGTTAATGCATCTTTAGGATGTACAGACCCATCAGATTGAATTTCAAAAACTAACTTTTCATAATCCGTCTTTTGTTCTACACGGTAATTTTCAATACTATACTTTACATTCTTAATCGGAGTGTAGATAGCATCTGTAAATATTGTACCTACAGGAGCATTTGCTTTCTTATTTTCCGTAGAAGGAACATACCCTCTACCCTTTTCAATTGATATTTCTATATCAAGGTTTACAGATTTATCGAGATTACAGATTACTAAATCAGGATTCAAAACCTGAAAACCAGAAACAAACTTCTGGAAGTCACCAGCAGTCACTTGCTCTTGACCCGAGAAAGACATAGACACAGTTTCGTTATCTACATCTTCTATCTGACGCTTAAAACGTGCTTGTTTCAAGTTCAATATAATCTCAGTCATATCTTCTACGACACCAGAAATTGTAGAGAACTCATGTTCTACACCTGAAATACGAACCGAAGTAATTGCAAATCCTTCTAAAGAAGAAAGTAATACTCTTCGTAAAGCATTTCCTATTGTTAAACCATAACCAGGCTCTAAAGGTCTAAACTCGAATTTACCTTCGAATTCAGTAGAATCAATCATGATTACCTTATCCGGCTTCTGAAAATTTAAAATTGCCATGTTTCTTCGTTTTAATTGTTATTTAGTTGCGCGGTTTAAAAGTCTGAAGAAAACAGTAAACCCTTTGGCTAAACACCAATATGATACATTTATTATTTAGAGTAAAGCTCGACGATTAACTGTTCGTTAATGTTCTCTGGAATTTGAATTCTTTGAGGAACAGTAACAAAAGTACCTTCTTTCGTAGCTGTATTAAAAGTAATCCACTCATAAACTGCACTATTTGCTGCTAATGAATTATTGATTACCTCTAATGATTTAGACTTTTCACGAACACCGATTACATCTCCAGCTTTCACTTGGTAAGAAGGAATATTTACAATATTTCCGTTTACAGTAACGTGACGGTGAGATACTAACTGACGTGCTCCACTTCTAGAAGAAGAAAGTCCCATACGGTAAGCTACGTTATCTAAACGAGACTCACATAATTGTAATAAAACTTGACCAGTAATACCATCTGCACGATTGGCTTTATCGAATAAGTTGCGGAATTGTTTTTCTAAGATTCCGTATGTGTATTTAGCTTTTTGCTTCTCCATTAACTGGATTGCATATTCACTCTTCTTTCCACGACGACGGTTGTTTCCGTGTTGCCCTGGAGGGTAATTTCTTTTCTCGAAAGATTTATCGTCTCCGAAGATAGATTGACCGAATTTTCGGCTAATTTTAGTTTTTGGACCAGTATATCTTGCCATTTCTAAACAATTAAAAATTAATGATTTGGGATTCCAGGAATTAAGGTCACTGTCCTTCGCTGGAAAAGCCCCCAAAGATACTAATATTAAATTAAAACAATTGCTTCGCGAAAAACGCGAAACAATTGCTATACTTTCTAATAAAATCTGCTTTAGCAGAACGCTAGTTAGCAGCTTAAATTATACACGACGTCTTTTTGGAGGACGACATCCATTATGTGGAATTGGAGTAACATCGATGATCTCGCTTACTTCGATTCCTGAATTGTGTAATGAACGAATTGCAGACTCTCTACCATTACCAGGTCCTTTCACGTAAACTTTTACTTTTTTAAGACCTGCCTCGCTAGCTACTTTAGCTGCATCTTCTGCTGCCATTTGTGCTGCGTAAGGAGTGTTTTTCTTAGATCCACGGAAACCCATTTTTCCAGCAGATGACCAAGAAATTACGTCTCCCTTCTTGTTGGTTAGAGAGATAATGATATTGTTGAAAGATGCCGTTACGTGAGCTTCACCCACAGCGTCAACAATAACTTTACGTTTTTTAGCGGTTGCTTTTGACTTTGCCATAATTCTGATTTCTAGATTTTACTATTGAAAATAAGGTGAGACACCTTGGCACCAATAGTTACCTCTAATTAGTTTTTAGTTACTACTTTTTCTTGTTAGCAACTGTCTTACGTTTTCCTTTACGTGTTCTAGAGTTGTTCTTAGTACGTTGACCACGTAATGGTAATCCCATACGATGACGAATTCCTCTGAAACATCCGATATCCATTAAACGCTTAATGTTTAATGAAGTCTCTGTACGTAACTCTCCTTCGATAGTATAGGTACCTGCTTGCTCACGGATCTTACTGATTTGGTCATCATTCCAGTCACTTACCTTGATACTTTCATCTACACCTGCATTTGCTAAAATTTCTTTAGCTCTGCTACTTCCGATTCCGTAGATGTAAGTCAACGCTATAACTCCACGCTTTTGTTTTGGGATATCTACCCCTGCAATTCTAGCCATAATTACCCTTGTCTTTGTTTAAATCTAGGATTCTTTTTGTTAATCACATAAAGACGTCCTTTTCTGCGTACAATCTTGCAGTCAGCACTTCTTTTCTTTAAAGATGCTCTTACTTTCATCTCTTGTAAAATTTAAATATTACAGACGCACTCGCTGTGCTTCTTTTAGTACCTATACGTAATTCTAGCCTTGGTAAGGTCATATGGACTCATTTCTAATTTTACCTTATCACCAGGTAATAATTTAATGTAGTGCATACGCATTTTACCAGAAATATGAGCCGTTACTACGTGCCCATTTTCTAGCTCTACTCTAAACATTGCATTTGACAATGCTTCGATGATTTTACCGTCTTGCTCTATTGCTGCTTGTTTTGCCATTTATAAAATTTTAGTTTTAATATCATAGTTTATATTCTACTCCGATAACGAAGGTCTATAAACTATGAACTAAGAACTTCATTATGCTACTGCTTTACGTTTGTTTCCTGTTTTCATTAAACCATCATAATGACGATTTAATAAGTATGAATTCACTTGTTGTACTGTATCGATAGCAACACCAACCATAATTAGTAAAGATGTTCCTCCAAAAAATAATGCCCATCCTTGCTGAATTCCCAACAACTTCACTGCGATAGCAGGAAAGATTGCGATAATTGCTAAAAAGATAGATCCTGGCAATGTAATCTGAGACATGATCTTATCTAAATAATCTCCTGTTTCAGTTCCTGGACGATATCCAGCCACAAAACCACCGCTTCTCTTTAGATCATCTGCCATTTTGTTTGTAGGTACTGTAATCGCTGTATAGAAATATGTAAATACTATAATTAACAAAGCGAACACTAAATTATACCAGAAACCAAATATGTTAGTGAACTCTGCTGTAATCCCCTGAGCTGCTTCTGAATTAGACAATCCAGCTACTGCTGCAGGCACGAACATAATCGCCTGAGCGAAGATGATCGGCATTACTCCAGATGCATTTAATTTTAATGGAATGTACTGACGAGAACCAAACATGTTCTTTTCGTAACCACCATCTGCAGTACGACGCGCATACTGTACAGGTACTTGACGTACAGCCATAACGAGCAAAATAGATGCCAAAATTACTACAAACCAAATAACTAATTCAATTAAGATCATGATTAACCCACCTCCTTCTTCTCCACTTACACGAGAAATGAAGTTCTGAACGTAATATTGCGGTAATGTTGCGATGATACCTACCATAATCAACAAAGAGATACCGTTTCCGATTCCTTTATCAGTGATACGCTCACCTAACCACATTGCAAAGATACATCCCGTAGTAATAATAATTACTGAAGAAGCAACAAATGCAAATGAATTACCCATTACAAAAGCAGATTCTGGAAGCGTATTGAATAAATTATAAATATATCCAGGCCCTTGTACTAATGTAATTGCAATAGTTAACCAACGTGTTATTTGATTGATTTTCTTTCTACCGCTTTCCCCTTCCTTCTGTAATTTTTGAAGGTAAGGAATTGCAATACCCATTAACTGAACTACAATCGAAGCCGAGATGTAAGGCATAATACCCAATGCAAAAACAGAGGCATTTGAGAATGCACCACCTGTAAAGGCATTTAATAATCCTAATAATCCATCTTTTGTCTGGTCGTTTAAGCTTCCCAACTGAGAAGCATCGATACCTGGCAATACTACCTGAGCACCAAAACGATAAACCAATAACAGACCTAAAGTTAAAAGAATGCGATTCTTTAACTCTTCGATCTTCCAAATACTCTTTATAGTTTCAATTAATTTCATTTTTCTTATCTATTAAAAAACGATTTAGCAACAATTTGCCACGAATATATCGATTCCTCAACATATTTGTGGCAAATTATACAAATTACTTTCCTATTTCGATTGCCTCACCTCCAGCGGCTTCTATAGCAGCTTTTGCCGAAGCAGTAAATTTATGCGCAGAAACACTAAGTTTCGCTTTCAATTCACCACGACCTAAGATTTTTACTAATTCATTTTTTCTTACCAATCTAGCTCCTACTAATGCTTCGAAATCAACTGTTTCAGATAATTTACCAGCATCAACAAACTCTTGTAATTTATCAAGATTCACACCTTGATACTCTACACGATTGATATTTTTAAATCCGAACTTAGGCACACGACGTTGTAATGGCATTTGCCCTCCCTCGAATCCAATCTTTCTTGAATATCCAGAACGCGACTTAGCTCCTTTGTGTCCACGTGCAGCAGTTCCTCCTTTACCAGAACCTTGTCCACGTCCTAAACGCTTTCCTTGTGATTTTACTGAACCCTCAGCAGGTTTTAAATTACTTAAATTCATTTCCTCTTTTGGTTTTATTCAGTTTCCACAGAAACTAAGTGTTGAACTTTACTAATCATTCCTTGGATACTAGCAGTATCTTCATGAACCTTAGTTTGACCGATTTTCTTTAATCCTAATGCCTCTAGAACACGCTTTTGGTTAGCAGTACGGTTGATAGCACTTTTTACCTTAGTAACTTTAATCTTTGCCATGATACCTTATTATTAACCGTTAAACACTTTAGATAAAGAAACACCACGTTGTGCAGCTACTTGCTCAGCTGAACGTAATTGTAATAAAGCGTCAAAAGTTGCTTTTACCACGTTGTGTGGGTTACTTGATCCTTGATTCTTAGAAAGTACATCGTGTACACCAACAGATTCTAATACCGCACGAATAGCACCACCAGCGATTACCCCGGTACCTTTTGCCGCAGGCATGATGAATACTCTAGCTCCACCAAATTTACCTTTTTGCTCGTGAGGAATAGTTCCTTCAGTTAATGGAATACGTACTAAGTTTTTCTTAGCATCTTCCACAGCTTTAGCGATCGCTTCAGAAACTTCCTTAGATTTTCCTAAACCATGACCAACAACACCGTTTTCATCACCAACTACTACGATTGCCGAGAAACCGAATGCACGTCCCCCTTTAGTTACTTTCGTTACACGTTGTACACCAACTAAACGATCTTTT
>CALFUO010000124.1 GCA_937929895.1 uncultured Aquimarina sp. | reverse complement strand
GATGGACTGCTTCTATGACCTTTAAACCTAGTGATAAATTTGCTTTAGGACTTTCTTACAAAAGTAGGATTGATATGAAAGCTGAAAACGGAGATGCCTTAATTCAAAATGCAAGCTCGGTGACCTCAACGTCATTCAACTCTGAATTACCTCTTCCTGCTGAATTGACTTTTGGTTTCTCTGTACAAGTAACTGAAAAATTATTAGTTGCTACAGAATTCAATCGGGCTTATTGGGGTGTTTACGACTCTTTAGATGTTCAATTTAACGGTAACTTACCTGATTCTAATAATACAAGAAATTACAAGAACGCTACTATATGGAGATTAGGTGCTGAGTATAATCTTAATAACAAATTCGATTTAAGGGCGGGTTATTATTTCGACGAGTCTCCTGTTCAATCTGGTTTCTTCGCTCCAGAAACTCCAAGAAACGATTCTCATAATTTTACAGCAGGTTTATCATACTACATCAACGAAAAAATATCTATAGATGGTTCTTTTGCCTATCTATATTTCGATGAAATCGATGAAAGTTACGATTCATCCCCTAGTGATACTGTTGGACGTTTTTTCGGAACTTACAAATCAAATGTTTTCCTTTTCGGTTTAGGACTTACCTACAAACTTTAATACTACGATCATGACAAAACACTCATATTTATATATTAGTTTATTAGCAACAGGTGTGGTATTTACATCTTGTGAACCTGAATTTGACAATCCTGTAGAAGACCAAGCTATAACATCTCAATCTAGTGGTGATGCTGACTTTTCTTCATTTGTAGCACTAGGTGATTCTACTGGAGCTGGAATTGCAGATGGAGCATTATATATTGACGGGCAAGAAGCTTCTTACCCTAATCTTATTGCCCAACAAATGAAAGCTGCTGCTGGTGGAAACTTTTCTCAACCCCTTATGGCAGATAATGTAGGTGGATTTAGTGATTTACCAGGATCCGAACCTGGCACACTGAGGTTTGGACCTCGTTTGGTCTTAGATTTAACAACTACTCCCCCTTCCCCTACTCCTTTTTTAGGAACACCGACAACTAAGGCTTTGGACCTTAACACAGGGAATCCAGCATACAATAATCTAGGCGTTCCAGGTGCTAGAATTTTCCATGTTAACTTTGCTGGTTATGGAAACCCTATGGGGTTAACTACTGCGCCTGTAACGGCGAACCCATATTATGTAAGGATGGCTTCTAGCCCAAATGCAACAATACTAGAAGAAGCTGCTAGCTTACAACCTACTTTCTTTAGCCTTTGGCTAGGAACGAATGATTTATTAGACTATGCTACTCGAGGTGGAGTTGGTACATTAAGCACTTCCGTTAATCCGCTTACAGATGCCCCACCAACAAATCTAGAAATCACAAATCCAACTTATTTTGGAGGTCTATATAACGCCGTAGTAGGTGCTTTAACTTCTGGTGGAGCAAAAGGGATTTTAACGAATTTGCCTGATATTTCATCATTACCATTCTTTACCACAGTCCCATTCAATGCTATACCAATGAGCGCGGAAGAGGCTGCTGGAGCTAACTTAACATACGCAGCTTATAATCAAGCATTATTAGGAGCACTTCAAGATGGGGAAATTACTACAGAAGAGGTAACCCAAAGAACCATCTCTTTCCAAGCTGGCTTAAACAACGCTGTAGTTATTTTTGATGAAAATTTGACTGACCTTGGCTCAATAAATCCAGCTTTTGCGATGGCTCCCCAAATAAGACAGGCAACAGCTGATGATCTTATTGTATTAACGGCTTCTAGAATTATTGGAACACGAGTTGTTGAAAATGACCCATCTACTACTAATGGCGTTGGAATACCTTTAGCTGATCAATGGGTATTAACCCCAGAAGAACAAGCTTTAGTAATCACTAACACAAATATTTTTAACACAACTATTGAAAACATTGCAACTGCTAATGGACTTGCTTTTTACGATGTAAATCAGCGTTTAAAAGACCTAACCTCTGGGGTTAGCATTAATGATGCGGTATACACAAGCGCATTTGCTTCTGGAGGCATTTTCAGTTTAGATGGAATACATTTAACTCCTCGTGGTAATGCCATCATAGCAAATGAAATGATAGAAGAAATCAATAGCACTTATAGCTCTACACTACAACCTGTTGATATTGAACGATTCGGAACTATTACTTTAAAATAAAGTATTTCAAAACAAAAGAATACAAATCGCCCATAATGGGCGATTTTTTTATACCCTAAACTAAAATTGTGCATCGTTTAAAAAAGTAGTACTTTTGCACCCAATTTTTACACCATAAATTAGGTCGAATGAATATTTCTAAAGAGCAGATTGATGCATTGAATGCGGTAGTTACCGTAAATATTGAGAAAGCCGACTATAGCGAGCGCGTAGACAACATATTAAAAGATTACCGTAAAAATGCCAATATACCTGGTTTTAGAAAAGGTCATGTACCTATGGGGATGGTAAAAAAACAATACGGTACTGCTGTAAAGGTTGATGAAATCAACAAACTTTTACAAGAGTCTTTAAACAACTTCATTACTGAAGAAAAATTAGACATCTTAGGAAACCCTCTTCCTAAAGAAAATATAGAATTAGACTGGGCTGCTGACGAATTCAAATTTGATTTCGAATTAGGTTTAGCTCCAGAATTTGAAGTTAAACTTCAAGGAAAAAAAGCTATCGAAACTTTCACAATCGTTGCTGACGACAAAATGATCGACGAGCAAATCGCTTCTTTCCAAAAACAATATGGTACACTTTCTCCTATCGAAGCTGCAGGAGAAGGAGCATTAGTAGCAGGTATTTTCGAAAACGAAGAAGCTGACATTAGTAAACAAACTACATTAGACTTAGCTAACCTTCAAGACGGTGCTGTAAAATTATTTGCAGGAGCTAAATTAAACGACGTAGTAACATTAAACACTAAAGAGATCTTTAAAAACGATCAGTTATTAGTTTCTCAGGTTGGTGTTGCACAAGAATTAAAAGAAACCATCGATGTTGATGTAACTTTTACAATCTCTGAAATTAACGAGCGTATTTTAGCTGACTTAGATCAAGAGTTATTTGATAAAGTTTACGGAGAAGGAGCTGTAACATCTGTTACAGAACTTAAGGATAAAGTAAAGAGTGAAGCTGAAGCTCAATTTGCTCAGCAAGCAGATCAGTTCTTAATGAATAAAGTAACAGAAAGCGTAATCGAAAATACTACATTCGACTTACCTGCTGATTTCTTAAAGAAATGGTTACGTACTGCTGGTGAAAAAGTATTAACAGAAGAAGAAGCTACTGAAGAGTACGAAAAGAGCGAGAAAGGATTACGTTTCCAATTAATCGAAGGAAAAATAATCAAGGATAACGATTTACAAGTTCAGTTCGAAGAATTAAAAGACTTCGCTAAAGAAATGATCGCTAACCAATACGCACAGTACGGTATGCCTGCTCCATCTGACGAAGAATTAGAAGGGACTGCTGCTCGTATCTTCCAAAACCAAGAAGAAGTTAAGCGTTTATCAGAGCAATTAATGAGTACTAAAGTTCTTGAATACTATAAAGAGAACGTAAAAACTAAAGCAAAAGAAGTAAGCTTCGAGCAATTTATTGAAGAAGCTTATAAAAAAGAAGCATAATCACCCCTACAAAATACTAACGAAGGGTTAAAAAAATAATTCTTTGTTTAGGTTTTAGAAGGTAATAGTTATATTAGAGGTTCGGGAATTTTAATTCTCGAACCTTTTTAATTTTAAGAAAATCAACATATGGATTTCGGAAGAGAATTTGAAAAATATGCTACTCAGCATCATGGAATCAATAGCAACTATTATAACAAAATTGTTAGTGCTGTGACTCCAGTGGGGATGACCCCTAATATTATCGAGGAACGCCAAATGAATGCTGTTGCTATGGACGTTTTCTCTAGATTAATGATGGATCGTATCATTTTTATGGGTACGGGGATCAACGATCAGATTGCTAACATTATCCAAGCACAATTATTATTCTTAGAAAGCACTGATGCCTCTAAAGACATTCAGATCTACATTAACTCTCCAGGAGGCAGTGTTTATGCGGGATTAGGAATTTACGATACCATGCAGTTCATAAAACCAGATGTAGCAACTATTTGTACAGGTATGGCTGCTTCAATGGGGGCAGTACTTTTATGTGCCGGTCACGAAGGAAAACGTTCTGCTTTACCGCATAGCCGCGTAATGATTCACCAGCCTCTTGGTGGTGCACAAGGACAGGCAAGTGATATCGAAATCACCGCTAGAGAGATTTTAATTTTGAAAGATGAATTATACAACATCATTGCAAAACACTCTGGACAACCTTTTGACAAAGTTTACGAGGATAGTGACCGTGATTACTGGATGAAAGCAGATAAAGCTAAAGAGTACGGTATGATCGACGAGATTTTAACTCGCGAATAACAATAATCTTAGTAAGAGAAATAACATCCCGTAATAAACACGGGATGTTTTTATTAAAAGCAATTCTTTGAACTCTAGTTAAATTGTAAGGGTTTATCGAATTTAAAGTCTTTGTGTAAAAAAATCCACTAATTTTGCAAGAATACGTGGAAAACTAATAATTTAGTATGGCAAAAGAAGAATTAGAGTGTTCATTTTGTGGAAGAAAAAAGCCTGAAACCAATATATTAATTGCAGGATTAGATGCACATATTTGTGATCGTTGTATTCAGCAGGCATATGGTATCATTGTTGAAGAAACTGATAATAGCAGTAGTGAAGACTTATCTAAAGATCTAGAGTTAAGCAAACCCAAAGCTATCAACTCGTTTTTAGATGAATATGTAATTGGTCAAGAATATACTAAAAAAGTAATTTCTGTTGCGGTTTACAATCACTACAAACGCTTATTACAACCGACATCCGACAGTGATATTGAAATCCAAAAAAGTAACATCATTTTAGTTGGACAAACAGGTACCGGAAAAACATTGATTGCTAAAACAGTAGCAAAAATGTTGAATGTTCCTTTAGCCATTGTAGATGCGACTGTGCTTACTGAAGCAGGTTATGTTGGTGAAGATGTAGAAACCATACTTACCAAGCTTCTTCAAGCAGCAGACTACGATGTAGAAAAAGCACAACGAGGAATTGTATTTATAGATGAAATCGATAAGATTGCTCGTAAAGGAGACAATCCTAGTATCACACGCGATGTCTCTGGAGAAGGTGTACAACAGGCTTTATTAAAACTATTGGAAGGAACGATAGTAAACGTACCACCAAAAGGAGGGCGTAAACATCCGGACCAAAAGTTTATCGAAATTAACACTGAGAACATTTTATTTATCGCTGGTGGGGCTTTCGATGGAATTGAGCGCGATATTCAAAAACGTCTGAACATGCAGGCTGTTGGTTTTAGTGCCTCGATCAAAGAAGACAATATTCAAAGAGACAATCTTTTACAATATATTATTCCTAAAGACTTAAAGAGTTTTGGTCTGATTCCTGAAATTATTGGGCGTTTACCTGTAATGACATATATGAATCCTTTAGATGCCAAAACACTGAGATCTATTTTAACGAAGCCTAAAAATGCTATTATCAAACAGTATACAAAACTATTTGAAATGGATAATATTGAATTCTCTATCTCTGACGAAGCTTTAGACTTTATTGTACAAAAGGCTATGGAATACAAATTAGGAGCACGTGGATTACGCTCGCTTTGTGAAGCTATCTTAACAGATGCTATGTACGACTTACCAGATTCAGAAGAACAAACTTTCCATGTTTCGAAAGAATATGCCGAAGGAAAATTAAATAAGTCTAATATTGTTTTAAAAGCAGTTTCATAATTGACTTCAAAACAATATCACAATAATCAAAATGCCTACATCTTTCTATTTGTAGGCATTTCTGTTTTTACAAAATCCTTTTTTCGATTAGCTTTAGCTTAGGATATAAATATGAAAATATTGATTTGCTGCACATATATCATCACAACCATTTAAGGGAATATCAGCAACAAAAACAGGTTACTTTCACTAAAAATAACTACAAAAATTCTCATAAAAAACTTAAGTTAGTAGTAGAACTAACTTTATGATTTCAACTACTACAAAGACCTCATCGAAAATCACTTTTGACTTTCATGACGGAGAGACTATACTTACGGAACAATTAAGCAAAAAGCCTTTAAAAATTGTAAATCCTAAATCGCAAAAAAAGACGGCTATATGTATGCTAACCAATTATGGGGGTGGGTTTGTCGAAGGTGATACTATCGCACTGAAAGTTCTATGCAAAGCGAAGACTACCTCTTTAGTAAGTTCACAAGCCAATACTCGTGTATATGAAAGTAATGGTATTCCATGTAGGCAATCTTTACAATTATCTTTAGAAGAAAATGCTTTTCATGTTTTTTTTAATGACCCTTTAGTAATGCATGAAGGAGGTAGTTTTTCTCAAGAGAATACTATTTCTGCAGGAAAAAACAGCGTTCTACTTTTAATAGATTGGTTTTCTTCAGGAAGAACGGCAAATGGAGAATCGTTTGCGTTTCATAATTTCGAGACCTCAACTAAAATTAAATACCAAGAAGAAATCGTTGCTTGGGATAATTTTAAAATCACGCCAAAAGATCTCAATATTCACTCTCCCGGTAATTTCGGAAAGCATACTTCTTTTTTAAACCTATTTTTAATTGGTGATGCGAATGATAAAAGAGTTAAGCATATCGAAAAAGCCCTTTTTGAACTGGATGAAAAAAACGCGAATAACGAAGATTATCTATCGAATGTAACAAGAACTAATGATAAAACATTAGTAGGTAGATATAGTACAGAAAAAATTATCGTGTTAACCAAAATCATGAAGCAACTATCGACCGTATTAGCAGATGATTCTTTGTTAGGATACAATCATTTGGATAGAAAATATTAACTAATTATTATCTTTACGACTATCGCTGAAGGTTCGAATATTACACGAAAGCTGAACGATAGCCGAAAAGGGGTGTTACCGATAAATCACTTATCAATGTACTTCTTCAAGCGCGTGAGCTTTAGCATGAAAAATATGCTTAATAATCGCATCTAAACCATGGTTATCTTTCACATTCGCAAAAACGAAAGGGCCGTTTCCTCTCATTCTTTTTGAATCTCGATCCATCACATCTAGGTCAGCACCCACTATTTCTGCTAAATCAATTTTATTAATGACTAATAAATCAGATTGTGTAATCCCTGGGCCTCCTTTTCTAGGTATTTTATCCCCTCCTGAAACATCTATTACATAGATCGTAAAGTCTGCTAATTCACGACTAAAATGAGCTGCTAGATTATCACCACCACTTTCTACAATTAACAATTCAATATCAGGAAAAGTTGCATATAATTCTTCTAAAGCATGCATGTTCGCAGAAACATCTTCTCGTATGGCCGAATGTGGACATCCTCCCGTTTCTACACCTACAATACGCTCAGGTGCCAAAGCCTCATTTTTAGTCAAAAACTCTGCATCCTCTTTGGTGAAAATATCATTAGTCACTACACCTAATGAATGTTTTTCACGCAGTGCTACACACAACTGACGAATCAAAGCCGTTTTTCCTGTACCTACAGGTCCTCCTATCCCCACGGTGAATGGACGTTTGCTAAAATCACGATCTTCCCTGATAAATTCTCTATGGGAAAAAACACCTGGATGATCGATATCTAGTTTATGTTGTAAAATATGAGGAAATTCAAATATCATAAGTATTGTTTTTTAGTTTTGAAATAGTTTTGAATAAATTTTATGGTGATTCAATTGTACAATTTCCATGATATAAGCTGATTTTGTAGCCTTGTAATATGGAATCGTTTCGTAGTCTTTATTTTTTTGTGCTGCAGCTTCCAATACAAAAGTTAGCAATTTTTGTCCACCATTAGGTCCTACCACTCCTAAACGAGTTAGGGCTGTAATTTGATCTCTAAGCGAAGTATATAAAAACATAGATCGTAGCTCTAACTTATCCACTTTTAGTGCTGCCATGAACACTCCTATAATAACAGTATAGTATAAGGGCAACTCTTTCTTTTCAAAATGCTTTTTCAGCGATAGCATAGCATCATTTTCATATAAAGAGAATAATAAACGTGACCAGTTTTTCCCTAACACCAGAGCGCTCTTTTCAAGATTAGGATTCATTAACATAGCACGATAAGTCTCAGTAATTTCACCCAAATCTTCTAAGTTAGCATAAGCTTCATAGCCTGATTCTAAAAATGGAAATTCAAATGAAATTAATTGTTCTGTATAAGCTATTAGATACTGTTTTAAGTCTTTTTCATTTTGAAGTAGGTTACTTTTTATGGCAGATTCCATTCCCATAGAATAGACGAAACCACCTATAGGCAAGGATGAATCCGCTAATTGAAATAATTGAATTAAGTTCTTCATTAAAATAAATGGTACAATTGTGCTAAAGGAACTTTACTAACAGGTTCACACGTCAAATGTTCATCATCAACGGTTACTTTATAGCGTTCAGGGTCTACTTTAATATTAGGAAGTTCATCATTGAAATGCATGTCTTTTTTGCTAATATTTCGACAGTTTTCTACAGCAATAGCCTCTTTACTTAATCCATAAGTCGCTACGGTATCTAAAGAAACTTTCGACACAAAAACTTTCGAAATACCTCCAACAGCTTTTCCTAGTGCACCAAACATAGGCCTAGAAAAATAAGGTTGTGGAGTAGGAATCGAAGCATTAGGGTCTCCCATTTGTGCTTGAGCAATGACTCCTCCTTTAATAATTATTTCTGGTTTCACCCCGAAAAACTGAGGCTTCCACAATACAAGATCTGCTAACTTACCCACTTCAACCGAACCAATGATATGACTAAAACCATGGGCTTTCGCAGAATTAATGGTGTATTTAGAAATATAGCGTTTGACTCTAAAATTATCATTGTTCGTATTTTCATCTTCTGGCAAAGCACCTCGCTGTAATTTCATTTTATGAGCGGTTTGCCAGGTTCTACAGATTACTTCCCCAACTCTTCCCATAGCTTGAGAGTCGGAAGCAATCATTGACAAAGCTCCCATATCATGCAAAATATCTTCGGCAGCAATCGTTTCTCCACGAATACGACTTTCTGCAAAAGCCACATCCTCTGGTATATTTTTATCTAAATGATGACATACCATTAACATATCTAAATGTTCATCGATAGTATTCTTAGTATAAGGGCGTGTAGGGTTTGTCGACGAAGGCAAAACATTGGCTTCTTTACATAATGTTATGATATCTGGCGCATGTCCACCACCAGCACCTTCGGTATGATAGGTATGGATAGTTCTACCTTTTAGGGCATCTTTGGTTATTTCTACAAAGCCACTTTCATTTAATGTATCGGTATGAATGCATACTTGTACATCATATTTATCCGCTACACTCAAACAAGTATCGATAGCGGCTGGAGTAGAACCCCAATCTTCATGTAATTTTAACCCCAGTGCACCCCCTTGTATTTGTTGTTCTAAAGCTTCTGGGTGAGATGAATTTCCTTTGGCCAGAAAACCAAAATTCATCGGGTGGTGATCCGTAGCCTTTAGCATCATTTCTATATGAAAAGCTCCCGGAGTACAGGTAGTCGCATTAGTCCCTGTAGTAGGTCCTGTTCCTCCCCCGACAAAAGTAGTCACCCCCGAAGCAATTGCTTCATCAATTTGTTGTGGACAGATATAATGAATATGATTGTCAATACCAGCAGCTGTGACAATCGCACCTTCAGCTGCAATCACTTCGGTAGTTGCCCCAACAATCATATCAGGATGCACCCCTGGCATTATATGTGGGTTCCCTCCTTTTCCTATGGCATGAATATGCCCATTTTTGACACCTATATCGGCTTTATAAATCCCCGAGTAATCAATAATAATGGCATTGGTAAAAATAAGATCTAAAGCATCTTCTTGCTTTATCCCTGTAGCCTGTCCCATACCATCACGCAATACTTTTCCCCCTCCGAATTTGCATTCTTCTCCATAAACCGTAAAGTCTTTTTCTATAGAAATTTTTAAGCAAGTATCTCCTAATGTTAGGGTATCCCCCGTAGTGATGCCATACATATCTGCGTAGGCTTCTCGATGTATTTTCTTTCCCATAGAATTATTGTTTAGATGATTGTTGTTCTATTTTCGAAAGGATCTCTTTTTCTCTTCCATCAATAGTTCCTTCGATAAAACTATTACCTCCATACACTTTTAATTCTCCAGACATTTCCACCAGTTCCACTTCTTTCTCCTCCCCTGGCTCGAATCGTACAGCAGTACCTGCTGGAATATTCAACCTATATTTTAATACTTTTTCTCTATCGAATTCTAAAGACAAATTTGTTTCTGCAAACGGGTAATGAGACCCTACTTGTACTGGTCGATCTCCTTTATTCGTAACAATCAATTCGATAGTTTTTCGTCCTTTATTCAATTCTATTTCTTCGTCCAATACTTCATACATCCCAGGATGCGTATTGGACACATTATCAACTGCGATTTTTTCAGCACTTTTAGTCAACCCAGAACCGTATAAGGCCAAGCCATTAGATATGTTTTCCTGACAAATGGGATGATGTACGGTTACCAATTTTGTTCCATCGGGAAATGTACCTTCTACCTGTACCTCATCAATCATTTTCTCTACCCCTTCCAAAATATCATCTAACCCTATAATTTGTTTTCCTAAATTCATTAATTCGGCTACTTCGTAACCTTCTCTTATTAATTCTAATAATTGTGTGCTAATTAATGCTATGGTTTCCGGGTAATTAAGTTTCAACCCTCGAGCGTAGCGCTTTTGTGCTACAAAACCAGCTTGATGCAGCATTAACTTTTCAATATCTCTTGGTGTAAGTCTCATGCTTTACTTTATATCGAATTGTATGAATTGATTTCTTCTATGCTAATTTCTGATGCTTTGGACTGCGCCACCACTTTACCTCGATTCATAAAATAGTAGTAGTCTGTGATGCCCTTAGCAAAGTCTATTTTTTGTTCGACTAAAAGTGTAGCAATATTTTTTTCCTCCTTTAATCGCAACAATATTTTCGCTATTTCTTGACTAATGGATGGTTGAATTCCCTCTGTGGGTTCATCGAGTAATAATAATTTAGGACGCCCTGTAATAGCACGAGCAATGGCCAACTGCTGCTGCTGACCTCCACTTAAATTTCCTCCTAAGCGTTTTCTAAAGTCTTTTAAAATCGGAAACAACTCATAAATTTCTTCTTCAGGAATTGTAGTTTCAGTAGTACTCTCTAACCCAAGTTTTAAGTTTTCATAAACCGTAAGTTTCGGAATGATTTCTCTTCCTTGAGGTACATACCCAATTCCTAGTTTCGCACGTTTATGAGGAGGTAATTTTGAAATATCTTCTCCATTATATTGAATCGTACCCTCTGGGTTTTTAATTAAACCAATAATCGTTTTCAGCAAGGTTGTTTTTCCAACTCCATTGCGTCCCATAATGGTGGTAATCTTAGCAGATGCTACATTTAGATCTATCCCCCAAAGTATTTGACTTTCTCCGTAAGCTGCCGTAACTCCTTTTGTATCTAGTATCTTATTCTCCATTTACACTGCTTTACCTAAATAACTACTAATTACACGTTCGTCAGTTCGTATATCTTTGAAAGCCCCTTCGGTAAGAAGCTTCCCTGATACCAATACACTTACTTTTTCGATGGCAATCTGCTCGACAAAATTCATATCATGCTCAATTACGATGACCGAATGATCTTCGGTAAGACTTAAGATCAATTCTCCTGTTTTTGCTGTTTCAGTATCGGACATTCCTGCCGCAGGTTCATCTATCAGCATCAATTTGGGATTTTGAATCACTACAATCCCGATTTCTAACCATTGCTTTTGACCGTGTGATAAACCACCAGCTTCTACCTCTAAAAAATCTTCTAACCCCACTTTTTTAGCTACTTGATGAATTCTATCTACGACTGCTGAGTTCGTTTTAAAAATAATAGAACTCCACACATCCTTTGGCATTTTATACGCTAACAATAAGTTATCGTAAACCGAAAGACTAGTAAATACAGAGGGTTTTTGAAACTTTCTCCCAATACCCTGCTGTGCAATTTCAACCTCTTTCTTTCCCAAAATTTCTTGATTATTAAAGACTATACTCCCTGAGTCTGCCTTTGTTTTTCCGCAAATTAAATCCATGAAAGTTGACTTTCCTGCTCCGTTAGGTCCTATAATGACACGGAGTTCATTTTCATCTAAATTGAATACATCTAGATCTAAGGCTTGTACTCCACCAAAAGCTACTTTTAAATGTTGTACATGTAATACGCGTCTTCTAGTCTTTATCATACGTTAACGGATTTTTGTTTTGACAGGTAACCTTTAATCTGTTTGGGTAATCCAATAATTCCTTGATCTAAGTAGAGTACTGTAACAATAAATAAAATACCGATGACGTATAACCAAGAACCTGGTAATATAGAGGTAAAAATGCTGTACAAGAAATTTACTAATAGGGTTCCTAAAATAGCTCCCTTTAACTTTCCTCTACCTCCTAACGCTACCCAGATAATCATTTCTATAGAAGCTTTTACATCCATTCTACCAGGCGTAATAATTCCTGTCTGTGGTACGTAAAGCATTCCGCCAATAGCAGCAATTATGGCTGCAATCACAAAAATGGTTAATTGATAATTTTTGATTTCGTACGAAGTATAACGAATACGCGATTCACTATCTCTTATCGCTACTAATACCTTTCCAAATTTTGAATTTACTAATTTTTTAGAACCCATGTAGATGGCAATAAGTACCAAACAAGAAACGAGGTATAGTATCAATTTGGTGGTCGAAGATGTTAAATCTAATCCTGCTAATTCTTTGAAGTCTGTCAATCCATTAGTTCCACCTAGCATGGTTTCATTTCTTAAAAACAACAACCACATAGCCAATGCTAAAGCTTGGGTAATAATAGCAAAATAGACACCTTTTAATCTACTTTTAAATATAAAATAGCCAAAAACCCCTGCAAAAATAGCAGGTACTAATAACCCTGAAAGTATCGCAAGAGGTAGATAATGAAAGGGTTCCCAAAAAAAAGGCAATTCTTTAACTTGATTCCACACCATAAAATCGGGAATCGCTTCGCCATAGGTTCCTTTTCCTGAAGCGGCTAGTAACATATGCATGGCTATACCATAACCTCCGACACAGAAAAAAAGTGCTTGGCACATACATAATATACCAGTATACCCCCATAGCATATCTAATCCGATGGCCGCTATGGCAAAACAAAAGTACCTTCCCCATAGGGAAATGGTGTTTGTAGAAATGATTCCCAAAGCGTTTCCTATTGGGAGTATCAAAAGAAACAGTGTGAGAAAAATAATGTAGTCGTAAGACTTATTTTTAAATATTGATATCATAGTAATTAGTCGTCAGCGATTCTACCTTTGGGCGGAAATAACCCTCTAGGTTTAAATTGTAAAAAGAAAATAATGATGGCCAGAATGATTACTTTGCCATATACGGCATGGAATATCGGTTCTAATATTTTTGTGAATTGTCCTATTCCTAAACCAGCTAATACGGTACCGAATAAATTCCCTACGCCACCTGTAACTACCACTAAAAAGGAGTCTACTATATAGGTCTGCCCCATATCGGGAACAATATTTCCTATCAAAGTCATACAACAACCTGCAATACCCGCAATACCTGATCCTATAAAAAAGGTCATTGCATCGATACGTTCTGTTGAAATCCCCAAGCAAGCACTCATATTTCTATTTTGAGTTACTGACCGAATTCGTAATCCATTTTTAGATTTATATAGAAATAAAAAAGTGATGGATATCATGATTAGTGTAATCACGATGATAAATATTCGATTGTATGGTAGCACTAATTGTGGAGCTACATGCCAACCACCGGAAAGTAAAGCGGGTGCTTTTACAGAAGTTAAATCTCCGAAAACGGTTCGTGCTAATTGTATAAAGACTAGACTAACTCCCCAAGTTGCTAATAGACTTTGTAATGGATTACCATAAAGCTTTCTGATAATTAAGCGTTCTATAATTAATCCAAAAAGTCCTGAAATTACAAACGAAATAGGAAGAGAAATCCAAAAGAAGGTATCACCTATATCCCCACCGCTTATAGATTTGAAAAGTTCTTGCACACAAAAAGTAGTGTAAGCTCCAATCATCATAAACTCCCCATGCGCCATATTGATGACCCCAGCAAGTCCATATACTATAGCCAACCCCAATGATATAAGAATTAGAATACTCCCTAAACTTAAACCACTAAATAGGTTTTGAATCCAATCGATACGTGTAGATCTACTTTCTAAACTATTTATGGATTTTTTGGTTTGTAATTTGACCTCCTCACTCAGATTGGTATTCCCTTTTAAAAATTCTTTTAGTAAAGCTATCGTGTTATCTCCTTTATTTTCGGTTAGGGCATTTAGATAGCCTAATTGTTTTTTAGGGTTTGTAGTGTTGTTTAATTTTAATAACAGCGTAGTCTCATTTGCAAAACAAAGTAATTCTTTGTTAGTCTCCTTAGTCGTTGCTTTTTCTAGAATAGCAAGGTCTTCGTATTTTGCTTTATTTTGAAACTGTGTATAGGCTAATTTTCGAACATCTTCATCTAAAGAGGTTAAATTGATATAAGGCAGCAACGGGATAATTCCCAGTCGATCTTTTCTCGAAAATTTTATAGCCCTTAATTGGTTTAAAGGGATTTCTAGTTCTTTACCCTCAGTGTTTTTAGCGATTGTAACTTCTGGATATAAGTATTTTAGGGTATATACTTTTTCATCTTTTTTTAATTTCTTTTCTCCTAGCGTAACTAATCTACCTTCAAACTCAAATAACTTTTTACTATTAATAGCTTCTAAAACAGGAAAGACTTCTACCTGTTTTTCTAATATTAAATTAGAAAGTGCTTTTGATTTTAATATTTTGTCCGAAGACATTAAGTCATTGACTGTTGTATTTATTTGGGCAGAAGCCCCCATAGTAATGAATAGAATACATAATAGTCTGAATTTATTAATTATCTTTTTCTTTATCACCATTTACCATAAAGTTTAATCCCACATTGTGTGGTTGAATTCCCCGAGTCTTACCTTACAACTTTCAATTACGTACAAGGCAGGTTGGTATCGAGATACTTGATTAAGACCTATTGTAAATTCACTTTACAATAGGTCTAGAAACTTAATAACTAATAACTATTTTATTTGTCGTACGTACCTCCGTGATTCACGTGATCACAGCTTTTGTTAGGTGAAGTATATTTAGACCATGGTTCTGGATCTACTAAACCTGCTGTTTCCCAAATCACATCGAACTGACCATCTACTTTGATTTCTCCTATTTTTACAGGTTTCGCTAAGTGATGGTTCTTCGGATCCATTTTTACTAGACCCCCAGGTGAATTAAAAGATAGTCCATATAACGCTGGTCGTACTTTATCTACTTCTACAGAGCCAGCCTTTTCTACTGCTTTTTTCCATAAGTACACCCCAGTGTATGCCCAACAAATAGGATCATCTGTTACACGTGCACTTCCTCCAGGAAGGTTGTTTTTAGCACAAAACGCTTTAAAGTCTTTTACAAATTTGTCGTTTGCAGGAGAAGCAGCAGATTGGTAGTAATTCCATGCCGCTAAATGACCTGCTAAAAATTCAGTATCCATAGCTCTTAATTCGTCTTCTGCTACAGAGAAAGCCATAATAGGACAAGTTGCAGCGGTTAAGCCTTGATTAGAAAATTCCTTGTAAAATGGAACATTCGAATCTCCATTAATCGTACTTAACACACATGCTTTACCACCAGCAGAAAACTTCTTGATTTTAGATACAATAGTTTGATAATCTTGGTGATGGAATGGAGTATATTCTTCTATAATATTACTTGCAGGCACTCCTTTAGCTAATAAAAACGCCTTAAGAATTTTGTTCGCTGTACGTGGGAAAACGTAATCTGTTCCTAAAAGGTAGAATTTTTTGTATCCACCGCCTTCTTCACTCATTAAATACTCTGCCGCAGGAATCAATTGCTGATTCGGGGTAGCACCTGTATAAATTACATTTTTAGAACATTCTTCTCCTTCATATTGAACAGGGTAAAACAATAAACCATTATTTTCTTCAAAAACAGGTAATACCGATTTACGAGATACAGAAGTCCAACATCCAAATACCGCAGATACTTTTTTATCGATTAAAAGTTCTTTTGATTTTTCTGCAAATAAATCCCAATCAGAAGCAGGATCTACTACTTCTGTTTTTAGTGTTTTTCCTAAAACACCTCCTTTGGCGTTAATTTCTTCTACAGCCATTTCAACGACATCTTTTAGGGATACCTCGGAAATCGCCATAGTACCACTTAAAGAATGTAACACCCCTATTTTTATAGGAGCTTCTTTCGGAGCTGTTGCTGGTTCTGGCTCAGTAGTTGTCTTTGGCTTGTTTCCACATGACCCTAATACTAATGCACCTGTAAGGGCTAATATTGTGTTTTTAAAACTTGTATTATTTCTAGTTATTCGCATAGTTTAATTATTAAAATTGGGTGTCATATAAATTTGTAAATCATAAATATTCCATAGCCTATAGACAGTACAGGAATAAGCCACTGCATTTTTTTAACATAATTTATTACCCCTTCAAGCTTTCCTATAAAGAGACTAATAAGTCCCATACCCATTATAGAGCCTATTGAAAACCCTAAGAGATACAAACATTGGGTAAACAAAGAAGTACCATGTGTAGTATGTGCTAACACAATACCAGCTGAACCAGCGATACCATGTAATACCCCCACAAAAAGCAGTGCTTTAATATGATTATTGAGTTGCTCTTTTTCTGTTTTTCGAAATAATCTTATGACACCTGCTATTATTAAGACTATCCCTACTATAATTTCTAAGCTAAATGGCAATCCTTCTAGCACGAACATGCTTGTTAGCATATACAAAACACCAATAATCACAATAGGTATAGAATGACCTACCCCCCAAGTAACACCTTGATAAAAAAGTGCTCTAGGTTTCGTTGATTTCGATGATACCGATGCCACTGCTAATACATGGTCTGCTTCGAAACAGTGCATTACGCCTAAAAACATTGGAAAAAGAGTGGTTGTTATCATTATTAAATATTAGAAAATGAAGAATTGGGTTTGTAACCAAAATTGACCTTGTGTTTGACTATCACCTGCTGCATTTTCCTGATTCCAGGTAGTATATGATAATCTAATATTAGTATTGTATCCTGCAAACCAGTAATTGAGTCCTCCTCCGAAAACAGTTGCTGTATTAAAATCATTAAAGGCCTTTACAGGGACTCCACCTGTTTGTGATAAGCCATCAGCATCTATGTTATTTTTCTCATAACGAATCCAAGGTTGTAATTTAGCTTTTTTAAAGTAGTAACCTAGCTCTAAAAATTGAGTGGTACTTCTGGGAATTAAGCCTGCAAACGAAGTTCCAGCACTAGTATCAGTACCTCCTGTAAGGTAAGAGAAGGCGGTATTTAATGTAATGGATCCTGCTTCGCCTAAAGGCATATCGATAAATAAATCACCCCCTGCTGCACCATAAGTACCTTGCCTATCGAACCCTAAACCTAGGGCTATTGTTTTTCCAGTGCCTAATTTGGTACCGGCATAGTAATAATCCTTTTCTGCATCTAAGAAATTATATACTACTCTACCTACGTATCTTAAGGCTGGATCACTATTATTTGTACCTGTATTTCGACCTGTGAAAATTCCGAAGCGGTATTCTAATTTATCATCTAAAAAGAATCCTCTAGCATTTACCCCTAGATCTCGCCCAAAATTTCCTTGCAATGGACTATCTGCAAATAAATTATAAGGATACTGGAAATAGGTGAAATCGTTCGCTAGTAATCCTGCAGCGCCCTGAAGTCCGTTACGGTTATGAGAAACTAATTGCAAACCAGCTACCACCATATGGTCTCCAAATGTATGCTCGTATTGAGCATCTAGAATAATAGGAGAAACCTTAACATTTTTAGAGTCTTCACTACCTCTACCAACTATAGAAGGTAAATCTGTTTCTAAAAAGAAGGATCCATTTTTAGATAGCTTTCCTCCGACTAAAACCCTTGCACGGTACAAATTAAAATCTTTACGCCAAGCATCGGGATCATTATCTGCTGTTTCGTTTCTATTACCCCCAGGGCCAAAACCTTTTTGTTCATAAGAAGCAAACATATGTACTATAGACCCTACTTGAATGGAAGGTTTAAACTTTTCTTCCTTTTCTTCTTTTTGGATCTTTTTACGCTCTACTTTTTTTTCTGAACTAAGGACTGGAATCTCTCTAAAAAGCTTTATTTCAGCATTTTTATTTATTGACGCGATTTGCGAATAACCTATCTGTGTAAAGGCTGCACAAAGGACTACCCAAGTAGTTTTCACAATGTTTTTCATCTTTTAATGTTAGTATAGTTAATAGTAGTTATAGTCTGGTTCTCGCGAAAAACCAATTGATATAGTATTAATACTTGATTAAAGCTACATATTAATTATACCTTATTAACATCTAATACAAGAGGAGTCAAATTTTTACAGATTCAATAAAATTGAATCAATTACATACCTCTGATTTTAGTTTTAGAGAAATCTATAAGGATATCGCTTTCTGTATCTGTATTCATTGTAAGTAAATTCCCACATAATCAAAACACTTATTTTTAACATTTTTAAATAAAAAAGAGCAAATAATTAACATAATAAAATATTAAAACATAACAGAAACAACTTTTATTTGATTTAAACACAAACTCAAAAAACAAAAAAATCACAGTAGCTTACTCTATATCTTTCTTACATTTACTTTTTCAGCCCGATTACTTTTTTCGAACTAAAGGTTTGGTAGATACATTGTTCTGTGTAGTTTTTTGAACAAGTGAAATGAATTTACTTAGTTCTATTTTACGATAATTGTTTTTCCAGAATAATGATATTTTTTTATAGAAAAAGGCATCATGAATAGATATAAACTTTATTTCGGGGATTTCAAAAAAAGGCTTTGGCATTAGTGCAAACCCCATATTTGCTGAAACTAAAGCTAAAACGGTTTCATTATTATGGGCAGTAAATGATTTTTTAAGAATAACTTTTCTTTTAGATAATTCACGATACACTTCGTTTTGAAGTAAGCATTGACTTCGTTCAATAAAAGGAAGTTGACCTAAGTCTTGAAGTTTTACTACGCTTTTTTTCGTAATTGAATGGTTAATATTAATCGCAATATAAAGTTTTTCAGTAGCAACAGTTATTTGTTCTAAATCAGAAAAATTCTCATCACTATCTGAAAAGAAAGCATCAATTTCTCCCTTTTTAAGTAATTCGAATAACTTATTATCTTTTTCTTCTAAAATGTCTATTCTAGACAATGAATTTTCTTTTTTAAAATCGTTGACATATTGTAAAACGTCACTTATCGATATGTTTTGAACAAACCCTATTTTTATAGCTTCTGTATTATAGATATTAAAACTATGCTCTATATCAGTCCATTGGTTAATTATTTTTTTCGCTTTTGGTAAAAAAGCAAGTCCGTGTTTAGTAAGCTTAACACTTCTATTATTTCTTTCAAATAACTGAACATTCAAATGTTCTTCTAATTTTTTTATTCCTGCGGAAAAAGTTGATTGTACTACATTTAATTGTTTAGCACCATTGGTGAAATTTTCTGTAGATGATAAGACTAAAAAATATTTAACAAATTGTAAATTCATAATCGTAAATATAGATTGTTCGATCTAAATAATTTGTTTTGACGCTTATTTATTTCTCTCGAGGTTTGTATTATTAATTTAAATAAAGTTAAAATGACAAGTTTTAAGCAAGTAGAATTACAGGAAGCAAAAGGAAAAACCAAAGAACTATACAGTAGTATTACCAAAGCTTTTGGTGGTGTTCCTAATTTATTTAAAATGTTAGGTGACAACCCCGATATTTTAGCATCAGTATTAAATTTAAATGCAGCGATTACTGTTGGTGAATTATCTGCAAAAGATGTGGAACAAATAGCATTAACCGTATCGTCTGTTAATGCCTGTAATTATTGTGTGGCAACGCATGTTACAGTGGGATCTCAATTTAAAATAGATAAAGAAGAATTATTGAATAACATTCAAGCTATCTCTGATGATCCTAAAATGCAAGCTATTTTGAAATTCACAAAAGAGGCTACATTAAATAGAGGTAAAGTAAACTCTAAAACTATTGAAGAGTTAACTAGTTTTGGGATTAAGAATTCGACAATAATCGAAATATTAAGCGTAGTAGGTTTATATACCTTCCTTAATTATTTAAATCATTTAACACAACCTGAGATTGATTTTCCTGTTATTGAATACACTCCAATTACTAAATAAAATTTTGAGGTAGAATATTTCAATTTGTTCTACCTCTTTTTTTAATGATACCAGTTCTTATTTGAATTTACCTTAAAAGAAAAAGATGATTTTCGGAATTTTACAAATCATAAAAAATTAGCATAGCAGTAACTACGGTAGTTTTTAATGTTGAAGTAAAATTTTAAAAGGCGCTTTTAATTCGGTAAATTCAATTAGGAAATGGTATTATATACAATAGTTCAGCTAAAACAACCCCTCTTTTGTGTAGAGGTCCTTAAGTAGAGAATACATTCTAAGCAAAATGTACAACACTTCGTGAAAAATAGACCTACCTTGTATTTCTCTTGTCAAATATATTTGTCTTGTAGATTTGACATGCAAATATTGCTATCGATTCTATATTGTTATTATATTGATTTGCTAATTAAAACAACCTAATAAGTAACAAAATTAGAGATGGCGTATCGCAATTGCATCTTTTTAATTAATTAATAAAAAACTCTTCATGAATTCACTAACACTATATGGGGCTGATTGGTGTCCAGATTGCCAAAGAGCTAAAAGCTTTTTAAAAGATAATACGATTAATTTTGAATTTATAGATGTAGATCTAGATAAAGAGGCTACAGCTAAAGTAGAAGCCATTAATAATGGAAAAAGAATTATCCCGACAATTATTTATAACAACAAGTCATACACCAATCCTAATAACGTTGAATTATCAGAATTGTTAGGAATAAATGAAGTTGGACGGGTACAACTATTCGGTGCTGATTGGTGTCCTGATTGCCGTAGAGCTAAAAGCTTTTTAAAGGACAACGCGATTAATTTTGAATTCATTGATGTAGATAAGCATGAATGGGCAACAGCTAAGGTCGAGGAAATAAATAACGGGAAAAGGATTATTCCAACAGTATTAATTAACGGGATACCACACACCAACCCTGATAATACGAAATTAACTGAATTACTCTCTATCAATATAGAGAAAGAACATAAAGTGTTTGATACTATTATCATTGGTGGTGGGGCAGCTGGATTGACAACGTCGATATATGCACAAAGAGATCGTTTCGACACACTTATTCTAGAAAAGAAGAATATTGGAGGAAATGCTTTTTTAACCGAAAAAATTGAAAACTATCCTGGTTTTACTTCTATTTCTGGTCCTGAACTGATGGATAAAATGGAAGAACAGGCTAAAACTTATGGTGCTGAAATCAAAACAGGTGAAGAGGTTGTTGGCATCACCAAAAAGGACGGTTTATTTAATATAGAAACAAAGAGCACTGTATTTTTAGGTAAAACTGTTGTGTTAGCCACAGGATCTACATACCGACTTTTAGGCATACCTAACGAATCTGAGCTGATTGGATCAGGAATCCATTTTTGTGCTACTTGCGACGGAGCTTTTTACAGGGATAAAGATATCATTGTGATTGGTGGAGGAAATTCGGCACTAGAAGAAGGTATCTTTTTGTCTAGCTTTTGTAAGTCCGTAAAAATTGTACATCGTTCTAAAGAGTTTTCGGCCTCTAAGACTTATGTCGAGAAGCTAGACCAGATTGAAAATATTTCTACCTACATGAACAAAACAGCTATTGAGTTCATCGCAGGGAAAAATGAAACTTTTGAGTCTCTTAAAGTAAAAGATAATGACACCAATAAGGAAGCTCTAATTTCAGCTGATGGTGTTTTCATTTTTATTGGACTAATACCTAACACTGATTCATTTAAGGATTTAATTGAACTAGATGAAAGAGGGTTTATTAAAACATCTGGTTTGGCAACAACCTCTGTAAGTGGAATTTTTGCAGCTGGAGATTGTAGAGAAGGAGCTATAGCACAAGTAGCAGCAGCAACTGGCGAAGGCGTTCTAGCTAGCTATGGAATTCGTGATTTCCTTAAATAAACCATGTTTTTATATACAGTAATTCAATAATACTTCAGTACTATGATTTCTAATACCAGTTCTTATTTGAAGTAGAATTTGGTATTATTACATTACCTAAGCATAAAAGCTTCGATATATCATACCAATTCTGAAATAATATGACTGTCAAAATAATTAGTCTTTTCTACTATTTCTTCGTTATAAAATTTAACAATAGCTAAGGCTATTCTGAAATTTTACGCCTTGAACTAGCGAAAATATTATCTCTTTTGTTACAACCATATTATTTCAGAATTGGTATTACAAACAAACTTCATCTATGAAAATATTAGGAATCGGAAAAAACTACGTTGCTCATAAAGCCGAATTAGCTGAAATATCTAAAGACTTTAAATTGATTTTCTCTAAACCAGAATCCAGTTTGGTTACCGGTAATAAAGATGTTGTATACCCTAGTTTTACTTCTAAACTTATTTATGAAGTTGAGCTTGTGATTAAAATAGGAAAAGAGGGCAAAAACATTTCTTTCGAAGAGGCTCCGAATTACATTTCGGAAATAGCCATTGGTATCGACTATACTGCAAAGGATACTTTATTGAAAATTATGGATCATAAATGGGCTTGGGATCTTGCGAAAGGATTCGATGGGGCGGCACCTATATCTCCGTTCTTGTCTGCCAATAAATTTGAAAACTTTGATGACATCAACTTTAGCTTAACTATTAATGGTGCACAAAAACAGATCGGAAACACGAGTTTTATGATCAATAATTTCGCAGAAATCATATCTTTTGTATCCCAATATATGACTTTAGAACCTGGAGACTTAATATTTACAGGTACTCCTACGGAGGGCATTGGCGAATCAATTAAAGGAGATCATTTACAAGCTTATTTAGAAGGACAATTATTGTTAGATTTCAAAGTAGTTTAAAGCACTTCCGATTGGATAAAAATAAAAGAGCTAGTTTATTTATACAAATACTAGCTCTTTTGTTTTTTCTATTCTTATTCTGTAATAAAACTATCCGGAAACCTTTCGAAGTGGCAGGTATACCCATTTGGCTTTTTTTCTAAATAGTCCTGATGATAATCTTCTGCTACCCAAAATGTAGTCCATGGTTCTAGAGTAGTTACTACTTTAGATGGCCATTTTCCTGAAGCATTTACCAATTCGATCACTTCTTCTGCAACTGTTTTTTCTTCTTCATTTTGAAAGAATATCGTCGATCGATAACTTGATCCTATATCATTACCTTGACGATCGATGGTTGTAGGGTCGTGCATTCTAAAGAAATAATCTAATAGTTCCTTAAAAGATGTTACGGCTGCATCGTACGTAATTTCGATACCTTCGGCATGTCCTGGATGATTTCTATAGGTTGGATTATCATTTTCTCCTCCTTGATACCCTACTTCGGTATCAACGACCCCAGGTCTTTTTCTAAAAAGATCTTCCATCCCCCAAAAACAACCTCCTGCTATATATGCTTTTTTATATGTACTCATAAGTATTCTTTAATTAGTGTTAAGCACTTTTACATGCTGTAAAAAGTGAATTACTTTTTGCGATGACATTTCGCAAGGTTTTAATTGGTCTCCTTTAGAAGTTCTATAAAAGTTGAGACTTATAAAATCGGTTCCTCCTAGTTCTTCTGCATAAACTTTAAAAGACTTTTCCTTATTAAAAGAAGCTCTTGTAATCCCGTACTTTTTGTTTTGGTATATTCCTTCGGAATATCCATTGGGTAACTTTAATATACTCTCTAGAATTGAAAACGTATCCATATAGCAGCACATTAAACCTCTTTGGATTTAGAATAACTATTTATCCTATAATACCTTTCCAATGACGATCTCGATTTTTTATCGCCTTCACATAAGAGCAAACTGCAACAGCTTGATAACCTTCTTCTGTTAACTTTTCAAAAGTTTTAAGTACTAATTCTTTTCCGATCCCCTTGCCCCTTAATGCATATGGCACTTCGGAATGGGTTAAAAACATTTTCCCTTCTTGTAAAACATACTCTACCTTTGCTTCTTCTCCATCTATATCTAGAGTATACTTTTTCTCTCCTTTATTGTGTTTCAATGTTAACATGCTCGGTATCTTTTTATGCATCCATTTAAATAAAACCTCTTTAGGAGGGTTTCGTAATTTCTTGTCCCCTATAGTAATTGTAGGAAAATTCAATTTCCTGTTTTCATAAAGGTTTCGTAGCTCTTTGGCGTGGCTTTCATTTTTCACAACATCTAGAAAATTATAGGACGCTCCTGCTTCCTCTAAAACGGACTTATAGTAGTCTGTTTTATGACAATGACCAGCACCATACAATTTTATTTCAGGAATATTTCTACCAGCACTTGTGACAAGTTGTTCATTGTGCATCGTTCTCCTTTTCCATACTCAAAGCTTCCGAGTTAATACAATAACGTAAACCACTTGGCTCTGGCCCGTCTGGAAAGACATGCCCTTGATGTGCATCACAGGTATTGCATAACACCTCAACTCGAGTCATTCCAAAAGAAGTATCCTTAATATATTTAATAGCATTCTCTTTTATAGGCTGAGTAAAACTAGGCCATCCCGTTCCTGAATTGAATTTAATTGTCGAATCGAATAGCGGTGTACCACAACATACACAATTATACCTACCCGTATCATAAATACTACAAAGTGCTCCAGAATGTGGTCGCTCCGTCCCTTTTTTACGAGTAATTCTAAACTGTTCGGGAGTTAAAATTTCTTGCCATTCAGCCTCTGTCTTTTCAACTCTTTTGTCTGGTTTCGGATTACCATTAACTGTATAATGGATTACATCTTTCCAGTTTAAAACTTTGTTATCCATAGTAATTCCTTTCTATTATTAATTATATCACAAAGTTACTCGATTTATAGTGTATGGAATAGGTGCACTTTTCATAACATTTTGTAAATTTTCCTCAAAACACAACAAAAATCATGACTGCTAACTTTCTCTGTACTGTTTCGGAGTTATACCTGCATGTTTTTTAAAAAACTTTGAAAAATGTGCAGCTTCTTCAAATCCCAATTCATAAGCTATCTCACTCACATTTTTTGTTGAAAAGTCTAACAAACGTTTACTTTCTAACACAATACGCTCTGCTATAATTTTTAAAGGTGATTTTTTAAAATAACGAGCAAATAAATTGGATAAAGATTTAGGGGTAAGATTCATTAAATCGGCATACTGGCTTACCTTATGCTTTTCTCTAAAATGCTCTTCTACTAAAAGATTGAACTTCCTTGCCGTGTCTAATTTAGTTTTTGGCATATCGTCTTCCGGCAATAACTTTCTTGCTATTCTAACGGATTTTATAAGTAATCGTTTTAAGAGCACCAAAAGCATTTCTCCTTGGATATGATCTTCATTCTCAAACTCTTCAACAAAAACATCGTACAAAAGTTTAAAACTCTTTTGTTCTTTTTCATTAAGTTTCACAACCAACGGAGACGAAGAACCTAAAAACAAAAAACCATTACAAGAGACCTCCTGATCATGATCTCTGATACAATAAAACTCTCTTGTAAATGAATAAACGACAACATCTTTATTCTCGATATTAGCCTCGATATGATTTAAAGGTGATGCAAAAAGTAAATGATTTTTCTTAACTAATATTTGATAACCATTAACAGTGATGGTTACATCATCGTCCATTGCCCAAATGATTTTATACAAAGTATATTCCTCATTCGAAGCCGAGTATTTTAGCCTTGTCAAATCTTTTAGATTAAACTGACTTGCATCTTTTCCTTTGTAATTGAATTCCATTTAGGCTTAACTCTTTTTCTAAAACAATTCTGCTACCTCGTTTCGAATAAAAGACTGTGCGACACTGGATGGAGTATCCAGCTCATTTTTAGCCAAAGTGATTTCTCTAAATTTCGTGGCAGTATCTATATCTTCGTCTTGTTTAATAATCTGAGAAACTACTACTTGTTTCGTTTTTAAAATAGTAGACCAGCACTCATCACTAACATACATTTGCTGTGTTAAATTATGCTCGAATTCCTGATTGATATTCGCTATCAGTAATTGTTTATAATCGTTGATGTCATCACCTATTGGCTGTACTCTAACTACCAGTTTTTCTAAACTAACACGATCTAACAATAATGTCAACCTTTCGTATGCTTGCAATTTTAGCGGCAACACTTCTTTTTGATTCGACTTTAGCAATTGAAATTTTTGCTTCAAAGTTTCTTTTTGTAACATACTTTTAATTGAAAAGAAACTAATTAATGCCACTACTAAAGCTGGTGCAAAAGCCAATAGCACCATATTGAAATCTATATTCATATTCACGTTTTAATATCTAACACTAGAAGTATCTACAGGAGTTTGGCAGTAACCACCTCCCAGAGTTGGGCAAGTTATCAGTTCGCCAATAGAATTAAAAGGAACTGGATCTTTATGATAGCCATACGTAGCTGCCAAAGAACTCGTCTTGTTGTTATCTCCTTGACTAACATCGACATCATCCATCGTAAATTGACATGGATGCTCGTATCCAGCTGCATGTGTAATCTCTAATAATTCTTTATTGAAATTTTTAAAGTAATACATCACTCGCTCTGATTTACTCGTAGGATCAATACCTGCTTGCAACCATTTGCTTTGTGTTGCTACCCCGGCAGGACAGGTATTTGTATGACATACCTGAGCTTGAATACACCCAATACTCATCATTGCTTCTCGGGCAACATTAATACAATCTACCCCCATAGCAAATGCCATCGCAGCCTTTGCAGGAAACCCTAATTTCCCACTAGCAATAAATGTAATCCGATTCGTAATTTCTTCTTTCTTAAATATTTTATACACATCACTAAAACCATATACCCAAGGTAAGGCTACATGATCCGCAAAGCTTGGTGGGGCTGCACCTGTCCCTCCTTCTCCTCCATCTATGGTAATAAAGTCTGGGCCTCTGCCCTGTTTCTTCATCTCTTTTGCTAACTCTTCCCACTGATCTAGTTTTCCTATCGCCGCTTTAATACCCACGGGTAACCCTGTGGCTTCTGCTATTTTTTCTATGAAATCGATCATTTCTGGCACCGTAGAAAATGCGGTATGATATGCTGGTGATAATACATCTTCTCCTATTTCTACACCTCGAATTTCTGCGATTTCTTTGGTAATCTTTTTCCCTGGTAACACTCCTCCTTTTCCTGGCTTTGCCCCTTGCGAAAGTTTTACTTCGATAGCACGAACCTGAGGGTTTTCGTTTACTAATGCTACTAACTTCTCTAAGGAGAAATTTCCGTCTTTGTCTCTAGTCCCAAAATATCCTGTTCCTAAATGAAAGACCACATCTGCTCCGAATTTATGATAAGGAGACAATCCGCCTTCTCCGGTATTATGATACGCATGTGCCATTTTACATCCTTTATTCAAAGACTCAATTGCCTTTGCTGATAACGAACCAAAACTCATCGCAGAAACATTGATCACCGAAGCTGGGCGATAAGGTCTTCTTCTGTTATTGAAAACTCCCATCTCTTTTGCACATGGTAAGAAATAAGGATCAATAGCATTGGCATGATTTCCTTCTACTTTAAAAGGAAACATCCCATTTTTGATATATAGATATTGAGGAGAAAAAATATCTTGATCTGTACCAAAACCTTTGTAATTATTTTCGTTTTTTGCTGAAGCATATATCCAGCTTCTTTCTGTACGATTAAAGGGTAATTCTTCTCTGTTATTAGCAACAATATACTGGCGTAACTCTGGCCCTATTTTCTCTAACATATAACGAAAGTGCCCGAGAATAGGGAAGTTATGTGTAATGGTATGTTTTTTATTAAAGAAAATATCTCTAATAGCAACGACTGCCAACACTAAAATTAACCAAGCCCACCAAGGGATCGATTGTAATATTTCCATCTGATTTCTGTTTTTATAAATCTAAAAATAAGCTTTTCAAACTTTGGGTTGGCACCATACAACTTCCTTTTTTACCAAACCATTTGTATCTATACTGTGCAATAAAATCGTATATAGGATCTCTTAGAAAACTTGGTAATACAAGAAAAACACTTAGTATCTTAGGCCACCCTCTTAATTCTTTTGCGATTTCTAAAGCCGCAGAAGATTTTATATAGTATGCTTTTTTAGGGTCTATCAGTACTATTGAATCAACTTTCGAACGGTCTATGGCACTTTCGTTAAGTAACTGCTGACCCAATTTACTATCTAATGAAGCATATCGAAATACTCTCTTTGTATCTCTTTTAATAATAAATTGTATGGAATGATCACAAAGATTACAAACTCCATCAAACAACACTATTTTCACTCCTTTCTGTATCAATCTATGGTAATCCAAGCTCACTTCGTAAAATTAAATCTTTATTCCCGTTTTTCTCCCAATAAGGTATCTTTTTAGAAGTAATCTTTACTGCTATAGTTTTAGGTTCGATACCATTTTGTTCTGACCATCCCAAGATAGCATATGGAAAGGTATTCGAAAATGTAATTCGTAGGTTTCTTTCTATTTCGGGATATTGTATATTATACGTACTCATCTCATCACTTTTTTCTATTACAGCGACAGCTTTGTATGCTTTTACAGGTTTGTGTCTTAACCTTAAATATTCGAAGGAAGGTATCGCCTTAATGTCTCCTGTTGGTAAAAGAGTAGGATTGATACGAAGTATATTCCATAATTCATTTTCTAAAGTAACCTTTGGAATCGTTTTAGAAATATCTCCTTCTGATTCGAAATACGAGTACCCTTCTATTTCGAAGTTATCACGATTATTTAACTGCATAAACACATGTCCGCACCACTCTTGTATACTCGAAGAAACTTTTAAGGACTGTTTCTTTTTTCCTTCTAAAGGAAAAAATGTACTCTGCATAATACTATATGGATATATCCCTGTTACAAACTTCTTAACTGTATTCAATTTCAAAACCGAAACATTCTCTTCCGAAGCTTGATCAGCCTTCACCTGCTTTTCTGAATTGAAATCTTCTGTGACATAAATTAAAGTACAGATTCCGTCTCGAAGCTCTCCATATCGACTTTGCTCTAGTTTATAAGTAGAAACCTCAGCTTCTCCGGAATACCAATAGGATTTAAATTCCGCTGGGATTTGGATATCAGAAATCACTTCTTGACTTTTAGAATACTGACAAGCTGTAAAAGCGAACATCGAAACGAAAAGTAATTTACATAATGATTTCATATCCGAACTATTTTAACCCTTATTATAAGGGAATTCCAATGGCTCACCTCACATCTTAACAACAGTGATTTTTGAGCTAAGCACTTAAATTCAATTTATCAAACTAGTTGATTGCTCTAAGATACTACTTGCTTTTTATGATTTTAGCTCGTTTAACGTTTCGTAAACAATATGTGTAGGCAAACCAACCACATTAAAATAACTTCCTTCAATACGATCGACTCCAATTAAACCAATCCATTCTTGAATTCCATAGGCTCCTGCTTTATCTAAAGGCTGATATTTTGAAACATAATGCTCAATTTCACCTTTACTCAATGCTTTAAAATGAACTTTCGTAGTGTAATTCTTAATAATTTGTCGGGTAGTCGTCGTAAA
>CALFUO010000123.1 GCA_937929895.1 uncultured Aquimarina sp. | reverse complement strand
TTACACAACCAGCTATCTTTTTACACTCTGTCATTTTAAGTAAGGTATTAGGAGACGACTTTAAACCAGAAATGGTAGCAGGTCACTCTTTAGGCGAATTTTCTGCATTAGTAGCTAACGGAGTTTTATCTTTCGAAGACGGATTAACTTTAGTATCTAAACGTGCTTTAGCAATGCAAAAGGCTTGCGAATTATCGGAGTCTACTATGGCTGCCATATTAGGTTTAGAAGATGCTATTGTCGAAGCAATCTGTGAGGAAGTAGGTGCTGATGTGGTACCTGCAAACTATAACTGCCCTGGTCAATTGGTAATTTCTGGTAGTGTCGCTGCTATCGAAAAAGCTTGTGAAGTTGCGAAAGAAAAAGGAGCACGTCGTGCTTTGGTATTACCTGTAAGCGGAGGTTTCCATTCTCCATTTATGGCTCCTGCTGGAGAAGAGTTAGCGGCTGCAATCGAAGCAACTACTTTTAGCGAGCCTACTTGTCCAATTTACCAAAATGTATCTACTACAGCAGTAACGGATGCAGAGGAAATTAAGAAGAACTTAATTGCTCAATTGACAGCTCCTGTAAAATGGACACAAAGTGTACAACAAATGTTAGAAGATGGTGCTACTTTATTTACTGAAGTGGGCCCAGGTAAAGTATTACAAGGATTAATTAAGAAGATTAATCGTAAGACTGAAGTTGCCGGAGCAGCTGTCTAAGCTTATTATACGATTATAAGAGTTTTAAGAGATCTAGCATTTTATGCTTTTTCTTTTAAAACTCTTTTTTATTTTCACACTGTAATTAATAACGGTATGAAAGCAACTATTTTCATTTTCTTCTTTACAATATTCTCTATTTTCTCTTATTCCCAAGAAGGTTCGATTATAGAATGGAATGAAGCTAGGAAATTAAAATGGTCCGATTACCAAGGAGTCATTAACAAAAACGATGCTCTTGGATATGTTAAAACTGTTTATAAAATTGAAATTTTCCCTTCTAATGTTCAAGTGGATAGCCAAGACAGGGTCATAGGCTACAAGCAACTAACAGCAAAGGCTATATTCTTTAAAAACAAATCTTGGGTAACAGCAGAAGAAAACCTAGGACAAATTTTACAACACGAACAGCTTCATTTTAATATTGCAGAACTTTATGCTCGAAGACTTAAGAAAACGATTCCAAGAGCTTAAAAATAAAGGAGAACGTAGTTTTACAGCCTATGCAAAAGCATATTCATTATTATGGAACAGATGCTTAAAGTTTCAAGCTCAGTGTAATCTAGAAACCGATTACGGGCATATTCACGAGCAAAACAAACTATGGGCTAAAAAAGTTATTGACGAATTAGAATATTATAGTGCTTATAGATAGGCAATAATGGATTAAGCTTAAAATATTGAATAAAAGCTAATTTCTGATGGTTAGTGAGGAGACACTCTTCCCCTCCTTATCAGTCAGCCGAGTGTGACGGTGAACTGATAAAACTTCTCTATAAGTTCTCCGTTTGCCCCATTACAACTCTAAAAACAACTTATCGTACTTCTTCGAATAGAAGACCTCCACTTCTTGATTCAATTGATATTGGAAGCATTTTTTCTCTGTTGGAAAAACGGAATAGGACTTTCCGTTGTAAGAAACGACCACTATGCTCTTATCTCCTTTTAGACGTTGTTCGCACCGTAGCTTAGTAATGATGGCTTTTACAGGTTTTGCATCCTTTCTAGCGGCATTATCTTTGTCATTTGCCTTAAACAGAAAAACCGCGGCAATCACTAGAGCTAGCACAATTATAAACGTCATGGGTTTCATAGTTTTAAAACTTCATTTAGGTACATGAAGGTAACTTATTATTTTCAAATGGCTTAGGGATAGAAATGAAAACCCCGCAGCGTAGTGAAACGAAGCGAGGAGTTTAACACCATTCCTTAATTGAATTTACCGAATTAAAAAGCACCTTTAGAAATTTTACTTCAACATAAAAAATTACCGTAGCTAAGGCTATGCTAATTTTTTCTGATTCGTAAAATTCCAAAAATCATCTTTTTCCTTTAAGGTAAATTCAATCAAGAACTGGTGTAATGTATAGCCCGACCCGACAGGGTAAGCCCCAATATAGTTTACGTCTATTATTTCGTTACAAATTCGATAACAGCATTTGTAATAAAATCTATTTGATCTTCTGTAAGTTCGGTATGCATTGGTAACGAAATTACTTCTTTCACTAATTGATTTGTAACTGTAAAATCTTCTTCGTTGTAACGTTCGTCTGCATAAGCCTTTTGTAAATGCAATGGTATCGGATAATAGACTCCACAAGGGATTCCTTTTCCTTGTAAATGTTGTACCAATCCGTCTCTATCGATTCCCTCGATTTTTAAGGTATACTGATGGAAAACATGACAATCGCAAGTATCGCAAATACCGTCACAACCTTGCTTTGTAACTGGTGTAATAATACCCGAAAGACCTTCGAAAGCTTCGTTATATTTCTTAGCAGTGTTTCTTCTAGCCTCGTTGTATCCATCTAATTTAGGAAGCTTCGCCAATAATACGGCTGCTTGAATCGAATCTAAACGTGAATTTACTCCGACAACATCATGATGATAACGCTTGTACATCCCGTGATTTACAATACCTCGAATAGTGTGTGCTAACTCATCGTTATTTGTAAATATAGCTCCTCCATCTCCGTAACATCCTAAATTTTTAGATGGGAAGAAAGAAGTCGAAGCGACATCTCCTATAGTTCCTGTTTTCTTTTTAGTACCATCTTTAAACGTATACGATGCTCCAATACCTTGCGCGTTATCTTCGATTACATAAAGATTATGCTTTTCGGCAATTTCCATAATGGCATCCATATTGGCTGCTTGTCCAAATAAATGTACAGGTACAATTGCTTTAGTTTTAGGCGTAATCGCTTTTTCTATCGCCACAGGGTCAATATTAAACGTATCTGGTTCTACATCTACCAATACTGGTGTTAAACGCAGTAAACCAATTACCTCGACAGTAGCAGCAAAAGTAAAGTCCGCTGTAATCACCTCATCGCCTGGCTCTAAACCAAGCCCCATCATCGCTATTTGTAAAGCATCTGTTCCGTTTGCACACGGAATGACATGCTTAACTCCTAAATATTGTTCTAATGACTCTTGAAATTTGTGTACATATGGCCCATTGATGAAAGCAGCGCTTTCTAATATTTCTGCAATCGATGTATCTACCGTTTCTTTAATTCCTTGATATTGACCTTGAAGGTCCACCATCTGAATTTTTTTCATCTATACTGTATTTGTAATTTGAAGCGTACCAATCAATATAAAACTGGCATAAATTCAAAAGTACAAAAAGTAATAGGTAGTTATGCCATTTACAGTTTGAATTTACGGCGTTATTGTCCCTTTCCGCTAAATTCAAAACATAAACCATATTCTAAAGATTCTAGGTATTTTCGTAACAACAAAGTTTGAATATAATGCAAGCCATACTCTACAATCTATTTTCTTATCTATTTGAATTTGCTTTTCCTTTGATTCAACTGATTTCGCCTAAAATGAAGTTATTTGTTAAAGGAAGAAAAGAAGTCAAATCGACTTTACAATCTATAGATTTCTCTAAGGAAGATTGGTTATGGTTTCATTGTGCATCTTTAGGAGAATATGAACAAGCCGTTCCTGTAATTGAAGGCTTAAAGGATCACTATAAAATTGCGGTAAGCTTCTTTTCGCCTTCGGGTTACGAGCAAAAGAAAAATCATCATCTGATTGATTGTGCGTTTTATCTTCCGATAGATACTCCTGCGAATGCTAAGTTCGTGGTAAAATCTATTAGACCCAAAGCTGCCCTGTTTGTGAAGTATGAATTTTGGAGGAACTACTTTGCTCAATTACATAAAAACAACACTCCTATCTACATGGTTTCGGCTGCGTTTCGAACAAATCAAGCTGTGTTTAAATGGTATGGAGGTTTCTTAAAACAGACTTTAAAGTACGTGACTCATTTCTTTGTTCAAAATAAGATTTCGGAAAGCTTATTGAATCAAAATGGATTTACAAATGTAAGTCTTAGTGGAGACACTCGTTTTGATCGGGTGAATCGCCAATTATCTATGGATAATCATTTGGAATTTATTGAAACATTTAAAGGTAATAGAACAACAATTGTTTTAGGTAGTACATGGCCAGAATGTGAAGCCCTTTTTATAGATACCATTAATAGTTATAACGAAGATGTTTGTTACATAATAGCGCCACACGAAATTAAAACTGAAAAAATAGAATCGTTAGTCGCTAAATTGAAAGTACCTACTTCGATATATTCTAAAGGAATCAATAACAATGATAAAGTCTTAATTATAGATGCTATTGGTTTTTTAACTCGAATATATAGCTATGCAGATGTTGCATATGTTGGAGGGGCTGCGGGCACCACTGGACTTCATAATATTTTAGAACCTGCTACCTTTGGTTTACCCATCTTAACTGGCACAAATACACAGAAATTCCCAGAAGCTCAAGCGCTTGAAAAAGCTGGTGGACTTATAAAAATACAAGACAATGATGACTTTGAATTCCAACTACTGCATATAATTGAACTTTGGGACGTGCAGCAGTTTATGGCAAAAAAATCTTCTGACTTTATCCAAAATGGTGTTGGAGCTACAGCAACTATATTGAATTACTTAGACTAAAATGATAACCGCAATTACTTCGTTTATTTGAAGCTTTGCCTTATTTCTAATTTCAGATTTAACCGGCAACAAATAAGTATCTAACTTTTTATCGAACCAAATAGCTGTATCCCATTCTATTTTATCGACGATGGCAGTAGCTTTCATTCTACCCCAACCTTCTTCTTGCCACCCTAAAGTTGCTCTTATTTCTTTAGATACATCTAATGGCAAAGAAATAAAACACCAACCTCCTTTACCTGAGTGTTTCCATAATTTTGAAGAAAAAGAATAGTTGATTTTATGAGACATTTCTAAAAAAGTCCATTCAACTCACCATCGATACGTGTAATTATTTCCCCTAGATCTTCTGGGTTAGACACAAAGTCGAGATTATCCACATCTATCACTAAGAGTTTTCCTTTATTGTATCCACTAATCCATTCTTCGTAGCGATCATTTAGTTTACTTAGGTAGTCTATAGAAATCCCACTTTCGTAATCACGTCCTCTTTTATGAATTTGCCCTACTAAATTCGAAATACTACTTTTTAAATAAATTAGTAAGTCTGGACCTTTTACTACTTCTTCCATAAGATCGAAAAGAGAACGGTAGTTTTCGTAATCACGATTCGTCATTAAACCCATCGCATGTAAGTTAGGTGCAAAGATGTAAGCATCTTCGTAAATACTACGATCTTGAATGGTAACTTTTCCTGATGCCTGAATATCTAATATTTGACGAAAACGACTATTTAAGAAATACACTTGCAGATTAAAAGACCAACGCTCCATAGAATTGTAAAAATCTTCTAAGTAAGGATTTTCGAGAACATCTTCGTACAAAGGTTTCCATTTGTAATGCTTCGATAACAATTTCGTTAAACTTGTTTTTCCTGCCCCTATATTTCCTGCAACTGCAATATGCATAGCACTTATTCTTTTGTGATTTCTAATTGATGGATTGTAACAATACCGTTTTCGAAAATATAAAATTTTTCATCCTTTAAGCAGGCGTCCTTTATATTATTTTCAGGAAAAACTATACTACCTAGCTTTTCTAGATTCAAGTCATAGAGGTAACTTCTTGTCTTTCCCTGAAGTATCAGAAAACGATTCCCTAAAATGATACTCGAAATATTTTCTGACTTTATGTTCATTTCATGTAAAAGGGTTCCGTAATTATCGAATTGATACAAGACATTTTCTGTTAGCAAATACGCATTATTAAAATTAGCTTGTAACGCTTGGATAAACTCTGGAAGATTAATAGATACGGAAGAACGGATATCGTTTTGATAATTGATGTACTTTAATTTATAATCGAAATTATCTACTAGCCAAACCTCATTATTCCTGGCATTAGTTAATAATTTAGCACTCTGCGGAGGGTTCAAATTGTTCAAACGGATACGATTGGTTTCATTTAAAAACTTATCTAAAAGCACAAAAGTATTTGCTTGCTCATAAAACACTAAAATCTCTAACGAATTTAGTAATGATACATGTGTAGGAAACCCTAATTCGAAACTTGTATATGACCATTCGCTTTTATGGTCTGTTTTTATAATTTCTTGATTCTTCGTAAAGAATACATTTTCTTGCGTATCAACACCTATAAAATCTGTGAAATTCCTTTGTTTAAAATCGAGAGTTTCGATTAATTTCATTTCTACATCTTGGGCAGATAGTTGTAACCAAAAGGAAAGAATAAAAAAAGTAAACACCTGTTTCATACTTTATAAATATAGGTGTTTTCGTAAAACTGAAAATCAATTTAGTTAGAGTCTACTAATAAAACTTTCTTAAACCATATTGATTCTCTAAATTCTATTGATTCAACTTTATAGTAAAGAATACCATATGTTTATCGGTTTGCATTCACGATTGCATAAAAATCTTCTGCGTTTAAAGAAGCTCCACCAATTAACCCTCCGTCTACATCTTTATTCGAAAACAGTTCGACTGCATTAGCTGGTTTACAACTACCTCCGTATAATATGGTCACCGAGTTCGCTACCATTTCGTTATACTGCCAAGATATCATTTCTCTAATAAAAGCATGCATTTCTTGAACCTGACCAGGAGTAGCTGTTTTCCCTGTACCAATTGCCCAAACAGGTTCGTATGCTAAAATAATATTTTTAACATCTTTTGCTTCTAAATGAAATAGCACGTTTGAAATCTGTGAACTAATTACATGGAAATACGTTCCGGATTCTCGTTGTTTTAAATTTTCGCCGATACAAAAAATGATTTCCATCCCTTGTTCTACAGCACTATTTACTTTTTGCTTTAATAAGGTATCTGTTTCACCGAAGTAAATTCTGCGTTCGCTGTGTCCCAAGATCACAGTCTTTACTCCGACGCTTTTCAGCATAGACGCAGAAACTTCTCCGGTATACGCCCCAGAACTATGTTGATCCATGTTCTGTGCAGCTACATCAATTGCTGCTTCATTATTTATTTCCTTTACTGCAAAAGCTAAACTAACGTAAGAAGGTGCTATAATTACTCGGGAACCCGAGGTATTTTCAAGTGCTTTTAATTCAGAAATTAGCACTTTAGTCTCTTCACGGTTTTTGTGCATCTTCCAGTTACCTGCTACAATTTTTTGTCTCATAGTTAAGTACATGATACTTTTAACCCACAGTGTGGATCGAATTTTAACATACTAAAAAAACAGTTTTAACTACCTTAAAACATGCCTCAATCGAGTTCGTTAATTTTAGGATCTAAGATTATGTAAAGGACGTCCACGAATATATTGATTAATATAAAAACTAAGGCTATTAAAAGTACAATTCCCATCACAATTGGTAAATCCGAAACGTTAAGAGCATTTACCAACTCTTTTCCTATTCCATTCCAGCCAAAGATATATTCTACAAAAACCGCTCCTGCCAACATCGAGGCAAACCAACCTGATACAGCTGTTACTACTGGGTTCAAAGCATTCTTAAGCGCGTGTCTCCATACTACTTGTAATTGACTTAACCCCTTAGCTCTTGCTGTGCGAATATATTCTTGATCGAAAACTTCTAATAACGAGTTTCTCATCAACTGACTTATTACCGCCAACGGTCTTATTCCTAACACCAAAGCTGGTAGTAGTATATTCTTTAATCTCAAAACGGTTCCTTCTCCAAAATCATCCAATTCATAAAGGTTACCTGACATATTTAACCCTGTATACTGATACCATACAAACCCAAACAACCAAGCCACAATAATTGCACTAAAAAATGAAGGCACACTAACCCCAATCGTACTTACGAATTGTATGATAGCATCCCAAGCATTGCCTTTATTAATCGCAGCAAAAATTCCGAGCAGGCTCCCAATAATTACCGCAATTATAATAGCTAGTAATGCTAAAACCAAAGTATTTGGAAAGGTTTCTGCGATTACTTCGCTAACTTTTTTCCCTGTTTTCTGAAATGATTCTCTTAAATAAGGCTTTTTCAATGCGATAGCATAATTGTCTACCGAAATTTTCATACCACTGTACTTGTCTTTAAAAAACGTATAGTCTCCTTTTTTGGTACTATGTATGGATATCGGTGAAACATCATTTAAGAATAAGATATACTGTTCTAGTATAGGGCGATCAAAACCATATTTTTTTCGAACCACTTTTAACTGAGCTTCACTTTGATTCTGCCCTAACATCATTTGTGCTGGATCACTTGGCAACAAGTTAAACAGCACAAAAACCATCGTTAAAACCCCAAATAAAGAAGCTGTGCCAACTAATATTCTTTTAACTACAAATTGAAACAAAAGACTATAATTTTAAATCTTCGAAATCATTCCAATGCTTTTTGTCTACGATAGTTCCTTTATGCAACAGAATTGCCGCAGGATTTGCTCTAACCATTGTCTTAAGTGCTGTTTCGTCGGTTGTATAAAAATCAAAAGGTAATTGATATTTATTTTTCACGAGCGCTTTATCATCTTCCGAAGATGCTGATAAAGCGATTACTTTATATCCTTCTTTTAAAGCTCTTTCACTTAAAACTTTTAATTTCTCTAAACCAGGACCTTCTGACTTTCTTAAATTATAAGTAACCACCAGTAAGACTTTGTCTGCTTCTAAATACTCTTGTGTGTACTCTTCCCCATCTTTCTCTATAGCAAAATCATGAATTGGTGGTTCATAACCTTCTTCGATCATTATGGTTTCTACATCAACAAACTTCCCAGAAGTCTTAGGATAGTTTCCTGTAGTAGGAATTATTTTTTCTTTACCGTTTTCTTCGAACTTCCATCGGTATTCAAATACAGCTTGTGGCACATCTTCGGGGACACTCATTCCTTCATTAATATTGACTCCTTTTTTGTAAGCTCTAAAGTCAATACAAGGTAAATGCATTAGTACATGATAACTATACCACATTCCTAAAATCAAAACTAAAAAGGTAATCACGATATTGGCAAACTTCGAAAAGAAAGGTGTGATATACTTTTTACCAGCAAAAAGAATTAATATTAAAATTAAGAGGACTACGTCTTTCCCGAAAGATTGCCAAGGATCTAATGGCATTGCATCCCCGAAACATCCACAATCGGTTACTTTATTAAAATACGCAGAATAAAAAGTTAAGAATGTAAAGAATACAATCATTGCTAACAATGAATACAAGGTCAGTTTTGTTTTGTACCCGATAATTAGCATTACCCCAAGTAGTACTTCGGTAATCACAACAATTACAGATAATAATAAGGCATAAGGCTGGAGGAATTCTAGATTTAATACTCCTTCCGAAAAGTACTCTTGTAATTTATACGAAAATCCAAGAGGGTCACTCAATTTTATAAATCCTGAAATAATAAAAAAGATTCCTACAAAAATTCGGGTAATCCCTACTAGTATTCTCATTGTGTTTTAGTTTTTCTTTATTGGTCAATAGGCTTCAACTTCGCTCAGTCTTCGAGTAGAAATTATTTAACTATAAAAACGAACCCTGAGCAATAGCCAAAGGGTAGTTCTATTGTTTTATGAAAATAGAAATTCTATCCCAAAAAGGGGGCTAATGAAAACTTAAAATTATTGAGTTAAGTGAATCATCGCGAAAATGGCATAATTGATCATATCTTGATAATTCGCATCGATACCTTCACTAACTATTGTTTTCCCTTTATTGTCTTCAATCTGTTTTACGCGTAATAACTTCTGAAGAATTAAATCTGTCAACGAGCTTACGCGCATATCTCTCCATGCCTCTCCATAATCATGGTTTTTAGCTTCCATTAAAGCTTTCGTTTTAGCAAGGTAAGTATCGTATAATTCGAACGCTTCTTCAGCTTCTAAATCAGGCTGACTAGCTACTCCTTTATCAACTTGTATTAAAGCCATAATACAATAGTTGATGATTCCGATAAATTCAGATTCCTGCCCTTCGTCAATTTTATGCTCTTCGTTTTCTTGTAAGCCTCGAATACGTTGTGCCTTGATAAATATTTGATCCGTTAAAGATGGTAATCTTAAAATACGCCAAGCGGTTCCGTAGTCTTTTGTTTTCTTTTGAAACAAATCCCTACAAATGTTTACCACAGCATCGTATTGTTCGGAAGTATTCGACATAAAATTGTAATTTGGCATTAAGTATTATTAAAAAGCAAGGTAAACATATCTTCTTAAAATCCCAGCAAAAGCTTTTGTATGACTATCAACTGTCAAGGTGAATTAATTGATCTTTCTTCTCCCAGAATACTTGGAATTCTGAATGTAACACCCGATTCTTTTTTTGATGGAGGAACATTAAAAAATGAACAAGATATTTTAGATCGCGTTCAAAAAATGTTGGCTGATGGGGCTGACTTTATTGATATTGGTGGATATTCTTCGAGACCTGGCGCTACAGATATTTCTATTGACGAAGAAAAAAATAGAGTTTTACCCGTAATTCGATTGTTGAAAAAAGAAATTCCGACTATTCGAATTTCGATTGACACATTTCGTAGTGAAGTTGCTAAAGCTGCTTTAGAGGCGGGAGTTTGCATTGTTAACGATATTTCTGCAGGAAGTCTCGATTCGAAAATGATGCAAACCGTTGCTGAATATCAGATTCCTTATATTATGATGCATATGAGGGGGACTCCACAAACGATGAAACAACTATGTCAATACGATAACATCACCAAAGACGTAAACTATTATTTTTCAGAAAAATTAGCAGAAGCTAGATCTTTAGGTATTAACGATGTGATCGTAGATCCGGGCTTTGGTTTTGCAAAAGATGTAGACCAGAATTTTGAATTACTAAATAACTTCGAAATCCTTCAGTTTTTAGAAGTCCCTGTAGTAGCTGGTATTTCGAGAAAATCGATGATTTACAAAACGCTAGAAACTACTCCTTCTGAGGCTTTAAACGGAACTACTGCATTACACATGATTGCTTTGCAAAAAGGAGCTTCTATTTTAAGAGTACACGACGTTCGAGAAGCTAAAGAGTGTATTACCTTATTCGAAAAACTTTGTAAATTTCAGTAATTAAAGAATTAAAGTAGATATAGAATAAATAGAATTAAAGAAGCCCTATTAACAAATTTGTCTTCTTTAACTTCTTTTATTCTTTAATTCATATAAATGTATTTATTTCTCAATTTCATTCAGCTACGTTTTCTAGATATTATCGACATTTTGTTGGTCGCTACCCTACTCTACTACATCTATAAATTGGTCAGAGGTACTGCAGCAATCAACATTTTTATTGGTATTGTAATAATCTATGGGGTTTGGCAATTGACCAAAGTGTTAGACATGCTAATGCTTAGCTCTATTTTGGGCGAATTTATTGGAGTGGGGATGTTTGCTTTGATTGTTGTTTTTCAACAAGAGATTCGAAAATTTCTTTTGATGGTTGGATCTACAAATATTAAATCTCGCAAGCGATTTCTGTCTCAATTGAAATTTTTAAAAGATAACAAAACTGAAATCGCTACCAATGTTGCTGCTATTATAAAAGCTTGTGAAAATATGAGTAGCTCTTTAACTGGTGCCTTAATTATTATAAAAAGAAATACACCTCTTGATTTTGTAAAAAATTCTGGCGATCATATGAATGTAGAAATTAATGTTCCCATTCTTGAGAGTATCTTTTACAAAAACAGTCCACTTCACGACGGAGCACTTATTATCGAAGACAATCAAATTGTAGCCACACGAGTAATTATACCAGTTTCTGGAGACATCAATATCCCTGCTCGTTTTGGTCTGCGCCATAGGGCAGCTATTAGTATTACTCAGAAGACAGACGCGCTAGCCCTTATTGTTAGTGAAGAAACTGGACAAATTTCTTATATCAATAACGGTGAATTTGTTCCTTACAAAACTCCGAAATCTCTTATCGAACAGTTGAACAGAGATCTTGGATAAAGCAATAGCAGTAATACATCAACAACATGAAATTCAAAAGTAGAAAAGACCCCTTGATTCATCTTATTTTTATAGGATTTCCTGTTTTCTTACTGGGTACAAGTATAGCACAGCTGATTAGCAAAGGTACACCCGTAGACCCCGAAAATATTATCGGCGTCTTAGTTAGTCTTACTGCTTCTTGGTTCTTATTATTTTGTTATTTTAATACCTCTTATAGCATTAAAGAGAGGTATTTATTCTATAAAAGTGGTCCTATACAAGATAAAATCGAAATCCACCAAATTAGTACCATTATTAAAGGAAATAGTAAATGGAGTGGCATCAGACCTGCTTTGGCAACAAATGGTCTCACTATAAAATTTGGTTCTTATGGTGAAGTTTATATCAGTCCCGAAACGAATGACTCTTTCATTGAGAAAATTTTAGAATTAAACAATCAAATAGAAATTATAGAATCTTAAGAAAACAAAAAAGCAGATTTCAGGTTATTGAAATCTGCTTTTTTGTTTAGTCTTTCATTTCATTAATACTAAACTACATTCTTATACTCCTTCGCTTTAAACGGAGTAATAATCAAACGAGATGCTTTATCGAAATTGATATAACTATACACCCAATTAAAAAGGGTAATGATTTTATTTCTGAATCCTACTAAGAATATCAAGTGGATAAACATCCAAACAAACCAAGCTAAGAAACCACCAAATTTTAATTTTCCGATATCTACCACAGCTTTATTTCTTCCGATGGTTGCCATAGAACCTTTATCGAAATACTTAAATGGTTTCATCGCTTTACCATTATGTTTCGCTAATAGATTTTTCGCTAAGTGTTTTCCTTGTTGTATTGCTGGTTGTGCTACCATTGGGTGACCACGCTCGTAATCTTCTGTTTTCATTAAGGCAATATCGCCAATAGCGAAAACATCGTCGAAACTTTCTACTTGGTTAAATTCATTTACTTTATAACGATTGGCTCTGGGGATTACGGCTTCTTCTGTAAACCCAGGCAATGGTGATCCCGTTACCCCTGCAGACCATACGAAAGTTGCTGATTGTAACTCTAAATCTGTATTGGTAGCAACTATGTTATCCTCATAATTTGTTACCATCGTATTTAAATGAATCTCTACCCCTAATTTTCGTAAAAATTTCTCTGCATTTTCGCTAGCCTTTGGACTCATTGGTGGCAATACGCGATCTGCGCTTTCGATAATATGAATACGCATTTCACGAAAATCCATATCAGGGTAATCTCTTGGCAATACCCCAGAGCGCATTTCTGCCAAACCTCCTGCCAGCTCTACCCCCGTTGGCCCTGCCCCAACGATCACAAAATTCAATAATTCTTTTCGCTTTTCTCTATCGGGAGTAATTACAGCTTGCTCTAAGTTCTCTAACATCAAACTACGCAATTTTAATGCCTGTGGTACGCTTTTCATACGCATAGCATTTTGCTCTATCGTTCGATTTCCGAAAAAATTAGTTCTCGCTCCTGTCGCAATTACCAAATAGTCGTAAGTAATAGTACCTATATTAGTTTCTACTTCCTTCGAATCTGTGTTTACATTAAGAACATTCGCCATTCTAAAAAAAGTATTTTTTCCTTTTTTAACGATTTTTCTTAATGGATAAGCAATCGACTCTGGCTCTAAAGAAGAAGTAGATACCTGATATAATAAGGGTTGAAATGTGTGATAGTTTTGTCTATCCAATAAAACAATTTGAAAATCGTTGCGCTCTACCAATTCTTTTGCGATAGAAACACCTCCGAATCCTCCTCCTACGATTACCACTCGTGGCTCTTTCGTATCTGGTATATTCAATGTTTTTTCCATATCCTTCTTCCAATTTGAATGTCGAAATTACCCATTTTTATTGGTGTCCTGCAAGAAACCAATGCTATTTTTTCACTAAAACATTATAGTATCTAGATACTTACTTAAGTAGTTTTTCTTCGGAAAACGTTCTCGAAAAAGTGACTTTTTGAAAAAATATTTTAAACTAAATTTTTAGTTCAACTAATTTTTTAGTTAATTTATATCTCAAAACAAATTCTAAATGAAATCATTATCTCTAATTAGTCTATTTAGTTTACTAATTACAGCATCCATTACCGCACAACACTACGAACCTTTATTCTCTAAAACTGAAAGAAAGTTTGTAGAAAAAAAGAACGGAAAACCTGTATCCATAGACCTTAAAGTTTTATTCGATAGACTCTACAATAAGGAAACAGGTGAAAAAATTTCTCTTTTCGGTAACTATTCAAAATAAATATCAGCTAATCAAAAAAAATAATTACTTACATCTAAAATTGTAACCTTATGAAATTTCAACACATTATTTTAACTATTCTACTTTTAATCAGTGCTTCGGTTTTTTCACAAACTAAGAAAAAAGAAAAAGTTTACTACGACTTAAAGGGGAAGAAAATTACTAAAGAAAAATATCATGAATATATGCGAACTGGAAACTACAAATTAGTTCCCTATGGTTGGCAATTAAAAAAACTAACTACGGAAGAAAAAGCTGCGAGAAACCCTAAAAATAAAATAGGCAAAAAAGCACCTGAACTATTCTTTAAAGATATGAATGGAACTTTAGTTGATTCCAACTCTCCTGAATTTAAAGATAAAATACTTGTTCTTAATTTTTGGTTCACAAGGTGCCCCCCTTGTATTAAAGAAATTCCTGATTTAAATAGCTTATACGAAAAACACAAAGACAATAAAGATGTTGTTTTCATGGCACTTACTTTTGATAACAAAGAAAAAGTAAATACTTTTTTAGAGAAACATCAAATTGACTACCCAATTATGGCAGTGAGTGAACAATCCACAATTTCCAAGTTTGGTGGTCGTTCATACCCAACAAATATTATTGTAAATAAAAAAGGAAATATATCTTACTGGGGAGGTAGTAGTAATAGCATATTCACCAATTTAGATAATGCAATAAGATTAGCTTTATTAGAAAAATAAAACCCGTAAAATGAGTCCTATATACATCTGTCAATTTTTATCGATTCAGCTTATTTTCTATGTTCTTTATGAATGGTTATTGAAAAAAGAAACCTTTTTCACCGCGAATCGTTGGTACTTAATTTTAGTACAAATTGTAAGTATCACTTTACC
>CALFUO010000122.1 GCA_937929895.1 uncultured Aquimarina sp. | reverse complement strand
TACTATAAAGTGAGTAGAATTGTATCAATTCTGCTAATGCCAACCAGAGCTAGGCACAAAACACAAATTCCGATACCACCATTAGATCAAAATCAACTCAGTTTTACATTCGATTAAAAAACAGGGGATGGCTAATTTTTTTGATAGATATGTGTTGTAGATACTTAAACGATGCAGTTTAGGTCTTTATTATGATATGATATTATTTTTTTGACATTAAGTAAAAGAAACTTTGTTTTAAACCTATAAATTGGTTGTTGGTCTAATTGGTGAAAAGTGATGTATACTTAAGCTTTCAAAAATTAGGGTGTTATTCGAATTTTTATATTTTTGAAATTTCGTTTTAGAAAATTTTATGATAACGCACATTAAAGGAAAACTAGTAGAGAAGAATCCTACAGAGGTGGTGATTGAATGTAATGGAGTTGGGTATTTTATCAATATTTCCTTACATACGTTTTCTAAAATAGGGAATGATGAAATGCTACTGCTGTATACGCATCTTCAGGTGAAAGAGGATAGTCATACGCTTTATGGTTTTATTGATAGGCTAGAGCGAGAGATTTTTAGATTATTGATTTCTGTTTCGGGAATTGGTGCTAGTACAGCACGTACAATGCTTTCTTCATTGAGTCCAACTCAAGTAAAAGAAGCATTGGCGTCTGGGGATGTAGCAACGATTCAATCCGTAAAAGGTATTGGAGCGAAAACCGCACAACGAGTGATTTTAGATCTTAAGGAAAAGGTGTTAAAAATCTTCGATATGGAAGAAGTTCCTGTTGTGGCGCGCAATACTGTTAAGGATGAAGCGTTATCTGCATTAGAGACTTTAGGTTTCAATCGAAAAACTGCCCAAAAGGTGGTAGAAAGTATTATTAAATCGAATAGCGAAGTTACTGTAGAAGATACAATAAAACTAGCGCTTAAAAAATTATAACACATTGTATACGAGCAATCAATCCTTTAAAAAGGCATTTTTCGTTGTTGTTGTTTTATTGTTTTCTTTAGGAAAAACAGTGTTTGCACAACAGAAGCCAATACAAAGAGATTCTACAAGTACCACAGTTTCATTTAATACATTATCACTCCCTGATCCACAAAGTATTCAAAATAAATATGAATACGATCCTGTTCGAAATCGCTATGTTTTTAATACAAAACTAGGAAATTTTAATGTTAGATATCCTTTATACCTTTCTCCAGATGAGTTTTATAAACTGATTGAAAAAGAAGAAATGCGTAAATACTTTAAAGAAAAAAGTAATGCGCTTACTGGAAAGAGCAAAGATGCAGAAGAGCAACGTAAACGCTTGCTTCCAATTTTTTATGTAAATTCAGGTTTCTTCGAGACGGTTTTTGGTAGTAATGAAATTGAAATTATACCACAAGGTTCGGTCGAGGTAGATCTAGGATTATTGTATAATAGAATAGATAATCCAGCACTTTCACCTCAAAACCAACGAAACTTTTCGTTTGATTTTGATCAGCGTATTAGTTTGAGTTTAACGGGTAATATAGGTACACGGCTTTCGGTAACAGCGAATTACGATACCGAGTCTACTTTCGATTTTCAAAATCAACTAAAGTTAGCTTACGAACCTAATGAAGATGCTATTGTACAGGCATTAGAAATAGGTAATGTCAATTTTCCTTTGAATAGTTCTTTGATTCAAGGGGCACAAAGTCTTTTTGGGGTAAAAGCCCAATTTCAATTTGGTAAAACAACCATTACTGGGGTATTCTCAGAACAAAGATCGGATACGCGAAGAGTGCAGGTACAAGCAGGAGGAACAATCCAAGATTATGAAATTAACGCTTTGGATTATGATGAAAACCGTCACTTCTTCTTAGCACAATATTTTAGAGATACTTACGATAACTCATTGCAGAGATATCCGTTTATCAATTCGAATATTAATGTTACGCGCATTCAAATTTGGATTACAAATCGCTCTAGTACAAACTCTAGAACCTTATCTACAGCCAGAAACTTGGTAGCTTTTCAGGATATTGGAGAAGGTGAAGCTAGTAATGTTGGGGTAATTCAAAATGGAGAAACTACATCTGGTAGTTTTATTAATAGCGCTAACCTTATCAATGGTAGTATCAATTTGGTGTTACCCGATAATAATAATAACAGATTTAATCCAGAAGGTATAAACGGAGTAGGAACGACAGTGCTTACAGAGCAAGTAAGAGATAATGCTTTTGTAAAAGGGAATATGAATTTAGGAGGTATTACTGTACAAGAAGGTATAGACTATTCTATTCTCGAAAATGCTCGTTTATTAAATGATAATCAATACACGTTACACCCACAATTAGGATATGTTAGTTTAAATCAACGTTTGAATAACGATGAAGTTTTGGCAGTAGCTTTCCAGTATACGCGAGGTGGTCAAGTATATCAAGTAGGAGAATTTGCTAATGATGGGGTTTCGGCTACTCAGGTAAGCAATACATCTCAAGCAGAAGAGTTATCTTCATCTCAAAACTTAGTAGTGAAGCAACTGAAAAGTTCGGTCACTGATGTAAGTCAGCCTACTTGGGACTTAATGATGAAGAATATCTATGGCTTAGGAACTTTTAGACTAGAGCAAGAAGATTTTCGTATGAATATTGTATATGCGAACCCTTCGACAAGGAACTTTATTGAGTCAGTTGTTACAGGAGAAAAGATAGCTAATGAAGAAGATCGTAGAATTGATATAGATAGCAGGAAACCTACTTTGTTGCGTTTGTTTCACCTAGACCAATTGAACTTGAATAATGACCCTGTGAATGGAGGAGATGGTTTCTTTGATTTCTTTCCTGGTTTGACAGTAGATACTGAAAATGGAACTATTATATTTCCTGTAGCCGAACCTTTTGGAGAGCATTTGTTCGACGAATTAAGCACAAGCGGAGATGGAGCTACTTACGGTGATCCAAGGACATATAATCAAGATCAAAAAGAGTATGTATATAATTTACTATACTCCACGACTAAAATTCAGGCCGAACAAGAGCAGGCTAGTAAGAACCGATTTAAATTGATAGGACAATATAAGTCTACGGGACAAAATGGAATATCCTTAGGGGCTTTCAATGTGCCTAGAGGTTCTGTGCGAGTGACAGCAGGTGGTCGTTTGTTACAAGAAGGTTTAGACTATACGGTAAATTATCAGTTAGGTCGTGTTGAAATTTTAGATCAAGCATTATTAGCTTCGAATACACCAATTTCTGTTTCGACAGAAAATAACGCCGTTTTTGGTCAGCAAACCAAACGTTTTAGTGGGGTAAATGTAGAGACTAAAATTTCTGATGATTTAGTATTTGGTGGGACTTTATTGAATTTAAGAGAGCGTCCATTTACCCAGAAAGCAAATTTGAATTTCGAGCCTATTAATAATACGATATTAGGTTTAAATGCTAATTATTCTACCGAAATACCATTTTTAACGCGGATGGTAAATAAACTTCCGAATATAGATACAGAAGCACCGTCTAATTTCTCAATTCGAGGGGAGTTTGCCTATTTGTTTGCTAATGCCCCAGATGCGGCGGATTTTGATGGAGAAGTAACATCATATGTAGATGATTTTGAAGGAGCTCAAACACGTATTGATATTGGGAATCCTTTGTCATGGGAGCTGTCCAGTGTGCCTTTAGGAGGGAATGTCTCTGGGGAATTATTTGATCTGTCTTCTGGGGATTTAACGCGATTAGACGAACAATTAAAAACAGGATGGAGAAGGGCAGCACTTTCTTGGTATTCTATTGACCCTGTTTTCTATAGTAATAATAGACCAAGTGGTGTTAGTGTAGAAGATGTTTCTACACCAGAAGCAAGGCGTATATTTATCAATGAAATTTTCCCGAATACTCAAATACCTCAAAACCAGAATAGAACTTTATTTACATTCGATTTACACTATAGACCTAACGAAAGAGGGCCTTATAATTATAATCCTGATTACATAGATAGTAATAGAAATGATGCTATTGACGAAAATGAAGCAAGACAGAATTTTGGTGGTATTACAAGGGCGATTAATAGTACAAACTTCGAGCAAACGAATGTAGAATTTATAGAGTTTTGGATGTTGAACCCTTATGTTGGAGATACAGCGCAGCTTTATCAAGACATGAGAGGTGAAATTCGTTTTAATATCGGTAATGTCAGTGAGGATGTCCTGGCAGATAATAAAAAGATGTACGAAAATGGTTTGCCAGAGAGTGCTTTAAATGACGATAGTGTTGATGAAAATGGGTTTGGACGTGTACCAAAAGACCAGTCTTTAGTGTATGCTTTTGATAACGATGGTGCTGCTAGGTCACAACAAGATGCAGGTTTTGATGGTATTAAAAATGACCAAGAACGTGCAAATAATATAGTCGCACCTATTTTTAGAGAATTAGATGATCCGGCAGGTGATGATTATCAATACTTCTTACAAGCAGAAAATACAGAAACAATTGTAGATCGTTATCGTAAATTTAATGGAGTTGATGGGAATTCTATTACCGAGGTTTCACAAGATAATCGAGGGAATGGCACAGTGCCAACGGTGGAGGATGTGAACCGTGATAATACGCATAGTACTTTAAATCAATATTTCGAATATACAGTTCAAATAGATCCATTACAGATGGCTCTTGGTGGTAATAACGGAATGGTAAAAGATGTTACACCATTGCAAAGTTGGCCTACACCAGACGGAGGTAGTGTAGAAGCGCAATGGGTACAGATTCAGATTCCAGTAAATTCTACAAACCCAAATATTAGGCAAGCAGTAGGAGGTATACAAGATTTAAGATCTGCTCGTTTTATACGTATGTATTTAACAGGGTTCAATAGAGAGGTAGTGATTCGTATGGGGACTATGGATTTGGTGCGTGGAACATATCGACAATATTTGCAAGCTAATAATACTCTTCAGAATACTACACTAAACATGGAGTCTGAAAATCTGGTAGATACAGAGGGGCTTAATAATGATATTGATGGGGGCTTAGGTTTAGATGTTTCTTCAGTTAGTATTGAGCAGAATCCTAGATACGAAATTCCACCAGGAGTTATTAGAGAGCAGGTAAATAATAACAATACATTAATTGCTCAAGATGAGCGTTCTCTTTCTTTACGCGTTACAAATTTACCAGCAGGTGATACTAGAGCGGTTTACAATAATTATAATATTGATATGCGTCAATATGAAAACTTAGATTTATTTATTCATGCAGAGGGACTTGATGGGAGAGAATTGTTAAATAGAGAGACTAGTGCTGTAATCCGTTTTGGAACTGATTTTACAGAAAACTTTTATCAGGTAGAGTTGCCTTTGGAAGTTACAGGAGGTGGTTTAGATGTATTCAGAGATATCAATGAAAACGGAGAAGATGTAACGGAACAAAATAATGTTTGGCCAGAGAATAATAGGCTTAGATTGCCACTTTCTCTTCTTCAAAAAGTAAAAGCAGCCTATATAGGTTTTGAAGATAATGGGGCTCCAAGTTTTAATAGAGAACAACTTACATTTTTTAATCAGGAAGCTCAATTTTTACATGCTAATGATGGTTTGAATGATGAAGATGAGAGTAGGAATTTTATTCCTGATTTAGGA
>CALFUO010000121.1 GCA_937929895.1 uncultured Aquimarina sp. | reverse complement strand
CATTAAAACAGTTAAGCTTAATAAGTTTTCTTGTTGATTAAGAATTACGGTTTTCTCTACGATGTCGTAGTTTAAATGTTCAAAAGTTAGCGTATGAGTGCCATAAGGAATATTTTCTAATAAAAATTCTCCATGTACATCTGAAATAAAAGAGGTGTCTGTATTATTTAATTTTACGGTAATATTTGATAATGGCTGTTCAAACTCATCGGTAATTTTACCTGCTATTCTTGCTTTGTCTTGTGCTTTTATTCCTAATGAAAATAGAAATAGTAAAAGTGTAGTGATTACAATTTTGTTCATGTTTGTAGTTTAAGCTATTTGGTTTGCTAATTTATATAGTTCAATATTAACATAATAATTTATTTTTATTTAAAACAAATAAAAACTAAGTGCTGTTTTAAGTCAATTAGCTATCCCTTGTTTTTTTAACTTATTGAAGTGATTTAAATTTTTTTTAGAATTTTTTGAGTACTACAGTTATAAGTTGCATATGATTGAATATCAATAAATTAGTTGTATTTGTGTTAAAACAATTTAGTAAGCTTTTATACCTATCCATTCAAGCATTAATAGTCTTTCTTTTTTGTAACCTTGGTATCCAACTTGTTCTCCGCCTTGTAGAGTTGTAGTATGACTGCCATCCAAATCACTACTGGATAAATCTAAACAGGCTTTATATTTAGTTAAAAGTTGAATCCAACAACTTCGCCAAACCCTTAACTTACAACGTTTTCGATAATGGTGATAAACTGATTGTCAACTCAACATCTTTTATTCGATGATCAAAATAGATCTAGGAGTAAGGTATTTGGGCGAAGCCAAACATAATTTGATACTCTTAAAAAGAAGCCATAAAGAAGTAATCAAATGTCTTACTCCATTGTAGTTTGTCTTTTTCAGAAAGCTGATTATTATCTAGAATAATGCTCATTAAAGAACATCTAGAAGCGAATTCATTAGAAATTGTACTTATTTTACAATTATTGATATGGAGCAATAATAAATTTGGCATATAGGCCAATTGAATAGGCAATTCAGAAAAATTATTGAATCCCGTATGTAGTACTGCTAAATTTTCGAGATTAGTAATGACATTTGGAAAAGAAGTCAGTTTATTGTGTTCTATATATAAGTTCATTACAGAATTGAGTACCCCAATTTTTTTAGGCAATTGTTTTATCTGATTATCAGTCAACCAGAGGGATCGAAGTTTTGAAAGTGCTCCAAGCGTTTGAAAAGTATCTGGGTTGGATATCTGGTTATGGGATAGATTAAGCGCTTTTAGAGTTTGAATATCCACTATTTTTAAAGGAAGTGTTTCGAGCTTATTGTATTGTAAGTTTAAAAATTCTAAAGGTAATTTAGAAACGGTAGCAAGTGTTGCATCAAGATGTATGTTAGGGTTAGCGTTTAAAGACAAATGCTTCAAATTCTTAAATCGTATAATTGATTTAGGTAGAGATGTTAAGTTTAAACTATCTAAAATCAATACTTCCAATTGTTCTGGATTCGGAATAGCGATAAATACCTTTTCTAGATCTAATGCTATATTTCTAGAAAGATTTAACATCCGTAACTCAACCAATTTGTCGAGTGCTTTAGGAGGCGTTTGTAAGTCTTGATTACTTAGGTCTAGGCGATATATCTTTTTGTAATTAGCAGTGGTATTTATGTTAGTGTAGGTTTCTCCAAATGAGCGTTTATAGACATTACAACTTTGCAATACTAGCATACCTATAGTTAATATGGTGCTTAGCTTTTTAATCATCAATTATAGAGGTATTAAGGATACTTCCACTCATTTCATAATAGAATTTATCTTTAGCTGTTACATCCCAAGGAAAGCGTGGATTTAACCCAAAACTATCATGTAAGGTATTCTGTGTAAACGCTCCAAATTTTTGAGAATTGATTCCTGTTTTCAAGAATCCTGAAAAGTGATTTTTTTGATACCCTCCAAAAACGTAGGCATTGGCATAAAATAGCTTAGAGTAAGGTTCTTGCGTATACCATACATTTTTACAGCCATCATCAGAGTTTAAAGGATTGATAGGTGTACGACTATGATCTGCGTTTGGCGTAAAAAGGAAAAGCCCTAAACCAGCTTGATATATTTCGTTTGGATTTAATATAGAGCTATAACTAAGCTCGAACATACCTGTAGCACCGAAATCCGTTCCTTCTCCATTAAATACTTTCCCAATTCTAAAGTCATTTTTAATTTGAAAGCTGATAGAATAGTTATCGTTACTAAAACGAGCTAAGAATTTTCCTAATCGTTGATTAAAGGTACTTAGTGTTCCTGGTAGAAATTCCTTTTCAAACCCAAAGCCTAAACCGTAAAAGGACTGTCTATTTTCAGGAGTCGCCAATAAGGCTCCATCTTTTAGAAATGAAGATCCCAGTAAGTTTCGGTTATTTCCTATTCCTACTAAAGCAAATACATCGTATCCATAATTGATACCAGAGGTTTTAACCGTATGGCGTTTCAATAGATAACCACTATATAAACTAATACCACTTTCCATAGCAATGTCTCCATAATGTAAGACGCCTATTCCATAAGCTCCGACTTTAATATTTTGGTTTTGATTACCAAGAGTTACCTGTAGGTTTAGAAGAACTCCAGCATTTCCTCTTAGGGATTGTCCTACAGAAGGGCTGGTATAAGATATTCCAAGGAGGAATATTAAAAACCTTAAAATAGATATATGTGATTTGTAGAATTGAATAACATCTTTATTTACAGTAAAAATGCTATTTATTGGATTAAGAATCAAGTATAATTTTTTTCTCTTGACTATGTCAAACCACGAATTACGATATGTAGTGGAGTCTTTCTTCAAAAAGCAAAACAAACTATTCAAAAAAAGCTTGTAAATCCTGTCTTCCAATGATTGCCATAATTTCAACAATACTTTTGTTATTCAATCTGTAATAAATACTATCCACTCCACAAGGACAACGACGATAGCCCTTTTTTATATGATCGATGGCTTCAAAAGAAAAAGGACTTGCTGCAATGGTATCGAAATACTCAAAAAACGAATTGAAATATAGTTCAGCTTGAATTTCCCCAAACTTTTTAACTCCATATTCATAAATACGGATTAAATCTTCTTTGGCTTCGTTACTTAGTTTGTAATTAGCCATTCTGTCTAGATTTGGCCTGGGCTAGTATATCTGACTTAGTATCTTGTGTAAATCCACTCTGTTCTGCACGATCAAGTTTGGTTCTAATCCAATCTATCTGTTTTTGCTGATTTCTAGCTTGTCGAATTAAATCATTGATTAATTCACTTTTACTTGAATATTCTTTACTAAGTATTTGTGCTTTTAGCCATTCATCATTGGGTTCTGTAAAAGAGATACTTTGCCTTACCATGATAGTGTTATTTTGGTTCGATAATGATTCAAATTTACACCATTTTAAGCGAAGCGTCTAAAAATACCCTAACAATTCCTTTTTCCTAGAAGCAGAAATCATCAACTCTTTACCATTAGAAAGTGTAATACTACCACCTTTTCCTTTTTTGTATTTGCTGATTTCATTGACATTGACCATATAAGATTTATGAATTCGAGCAAATGCGAAATCAGCCAAAGCCGTTTCAAAGTACTTTAATGTTTTACAAATCACTAGTTTTTTATCAGTAAGGAATACTTCGGTATAATTGCTATCTGCTTTGCAGTATAAAATATCTTTTACGTTTAATATTTGAAAACCATCCTGGTCGGGAACCGTAATTTTACCTTCAATTTTATGAATCTTAGGTTGTAAAATTCGGTTATCCAAAGCCTTTTCTTTAGATACTATTTCATCAACATACTCAACAGATTTGATTAACTCATCAATATTGATGGGTTTCATTAAATAGTAAGCTGCATGGTTGTTTAATGCATCCATAGCGTACTGATTGTAGGCGGTGACAAAAACCGTTTCAAACTCTCGATTCGGTACTTTGTCTAAGAAATCAAAAGCATTTCCAAAGGGCATTTCAACATCTAAAAATACTAATTGAATCTCACGCTTAGTCACTAGCTCATAGGCTTCATTAATATTAGAAGCTTCACCAATTAAAGTAACTTGTGGACAATATTTCGCCAGGTAATTCCTTAAGATTTCACGACTATTCGCTTCATCTTCTACAATAATAGCATTTAGCATTAAGCCTCTTTTTTAAGTTTTAACATGACACAAGTTCCCGTGCCATCAGTATTTACATCAGTAATGGTAACATCTACTTTATCCTTATACATTTGGTTGAGTACAGCAATTCGCTTTTTTATGTTCCCCATTCCTTTAGAGCGTTGTTTTTTCTGATGTTGCGTTTTTATAGCTTGTGATTTTTTTCTTCCAATACCATTATCTTCAATTTTAATAGTAATGGTATTGTTATCCAATGCCTTTAAATCAATATGCAAAAAGCCCTTTCCTTCTTTATAACGCAAACCATGCCATATCGCATTTTCGATATAGGGTTGCAAAAGCATTGGAGGAATTTGAAAACTATCCACGTCAATGTGTGGATCGATGTCAATTTTGTAATCAAACTTATCAGGGAAACGAGAATGCTCTAATTCAGTATAAAGTTTTAACAATTTTAGCTCTTTAGACAAAGGAATAAAATCCTCTTCAGAGTTTTCTAATACCGAACGCATTAAGGTAGAAAAATCACTTAAGAAACGATTCGCACTACGTTCGTCACTTTTGGCAATAAAATTATTTACAGAGTTTAAGGCATTAAAAATAAAGTGAGGATTCATTTGTGAGCGTAGGGATTTTAAAGCCAATAAATTATTCGTAAACTCCTTTTGTTTATTGCTTTTGTAAAAGAAATAAGTAACCAATCCCATAAGGAGTAATCCTAAAGTTAACGAGTAAATAATAAGGCGTTGACGCTTATTACTTTCTCTTATTAGTTGCTCTTCTGTTTTAGCAAGATTAGTACGACTAGAATATAATTCACGGTCTTTCTCAAGGGTATTGATCTTACTTTGCCTAGCTACAATTACCTGGTTACTAGTAATAATTTCTTCTGCTTCTTGCTCTTTTTTAGCATATAAAGATTCGGCTACTTTGGTATACGACTCATAAGTTACTAATGATTTTTTATAATCCTTTTGTTCTTTATAAAGTTCGGCAAGTGCTTTTAGAGCATCTTTTTGAACTATTAAATCATTATCAGCTTTGGCGTCTTCAATACTATTTTTTAAGTAGTCAATAGCATCGTCATATTCATTTTTGGCTTTGTAGGCAGTAGCTATTTTTAACTTTGTACTTTGAGTTGTAATTTTTTGGTTCTTCAAGGGTTCGGAATCTTCTGTTTCAGATAACCATTTTTCGATATCAGAAGTAGTGTTTGCTCTCTTTAAAGGAGCTAATTTTACTTCTTCTAGTTTTTTGACGGTTTCCTTTCGAAGCTTAATTTCTTCATCAAATTGATTGTTCTTATTGTAATAATCCGCTACTTTTTCTTTTACAATAACAGCCTTTTTAGGAGTCTCTTTGGCTGAAATTTTTAGTGAATTATCATAGAATTCCTCTGCTTGTTGTAATTGATTTTGCTCTGCAAGTACATCACCAATTTTAGTATTTAAACTAGATAATTTCGACGGTTTTGTTTTAATAGCAAGTGAAACTCCTTTCGTATAATATTCTTTTGCTTTTTCATCGAAACCTAAAGTTCGATAACTATCTCCAAGTCCTTCATAGGCTTCAACCTGTTGTGCAGGGGTACTATTTTTGAGTTGTAATACGGACAGAAAAACACTTCGAGCTTTATTAATATCATGGTTTAATAATAGTATTTGCCCAAGCAGTAATTCTCTATCGATTGTATAATTTTCTTTCAGAGCATTCTTAATATTTTCTAAAGCTAGATTGTATTGTTTATGGTATTGATAGGTCTTACTAAGTTCTGTCAAAGACAAAGCTAGTTTTTCTCCTCGAGCTTCTCGTCCTAGCACTTCAATAGATTTAGAAATGTAATCGATACTTTTTTCTAAATCCTTAGTTCTAAAAGCTATGGCAGAACTTAAGTACTGCCCATACCTTAAATCCTTTTCAGATACCTTTCTTTTCGAAGTCCATTTACGTTGAGATTTATACGCTTCTTTCTTCTGAGCATAAGTAAATGACATTAGAAAAATCAAGAGTATAGCTATGTAATTTCTTTTAAGCATGCCCTAAACTTAACCACTTTCAGCGGTATATAAAAACGTACTTCTAGGCTTAAGTATAAAGAAATAGTCTATAAATACCCTTTCACACATTCAAAAGTAGCATTCACATATTCAAAAAGGGCAGTGACTCGTTGGCGGTTTTTTAAGGAATACTTCAACAGTAGATTTACGGTAGTGAAAGGAAATATTCATCTTAAATACTGTTTTATGAAATTTATTGTACTCATAATTATTTCGTTTTTGACCTTCAAATCTTTAGCTCAAAATGGGACTAAAAATTTTATAGACCAAAATTATATAGAAGTAACGGGTAAAGCTGAAATAGAAATCATTCCAGACGAGATTTATCTAAAGATTTTAATTCATGAAGATGATCTACCTCAAAATAAAAGTATAGAAGAGGTAGAAAACGAGATGATTACAAAATTAAGTAAAGAAGGAATTGACGTTACTAAAGAATTAAAAATTAAAGATATGGCTAGTAATTTAAATCGTCATTGGCTTAAAAATGATAAAGCAATTGCTACAAAAGAGTACGAGTTGCTATTATGCGATTCAGAAACCACCGTTGAGGTGTTTCGAAAGCTTAAGCCTTTAGGAATCACCAATATTTCTATAGAAAAAGTAAGCCATTCAAAATTGAAACAGTTTAGGGAAGAGGTCCAAATAAATGCTATAAAAATAGCAAAGCACAAAGCTGAAATGCTGACTAAAGCTATTGATCAGGTATGTGGAAAAGCGATCTATATCAATGAACTGAATTATAGTCAGCAAAATCACAATTCTAATACTACCAATATTTCAATGGAATACAATTATTCTATTTCTAGATTAAAATCTGAACGTTACCCAATACTTCAATTCGAAAAAATTAGGCTAATCAGTACAATGCAAGTCAAATTCAAGATTAGTTGAATTTATTTTTTAGCAAAAAGTACATTCAGTATAAGAATCAACAGAAACTCCTATTAGTAAAAAGAAACAATATTGACCTTAAAATAAATCATAATGAAAACTCTAAATACTGTATTTGAACTTATAAAGTTATTATCCTCTAGTATTTGTAATTGAAAAACGTTCGGAATGCAATTGTTCCCTTAGTTTATAGTTGTATCTGTTGAAAAATTGAAGGAAGAGGGGCAAAGGCAGGGATAGAAAATTGCCGATAGCCTTTAATTTTCTATGTGGCTGGTGGTTCCTATCAATTTTCAATTGATAAAATTCACACTAGCCTTTTTGGTTACTTTTTAGCAAAAAGTACACTGAGTATTTATGTCAAGACAATTCTCAAAATAAAAGTATTCATCTTAAAAATCTATCATCATGAAAATTCTAAAATATAGTACCCGAATCATAACCTCATTAGTCGTAATAGCATTGATGTCTAGTTGTGATGTAAAAGCAAAAACACCGTACAACACTATTGAATACAAAGAATCTGATAAATCAGAAGAAAAGGCCAACGAAGTCAAAATTGCAATTCTACTAGATGTAAGTGGAAGTATGGATGGTTTAATAGAACAAGCAAAATCACAGCTTTGGGATATCGTAAATAAGTTTAATGGTATCAAAGCGAGTGATGAAAGTCAACCAGAGCTAAAAATAGCGTTGTACGAATATGGAAGTTATAATTATGGGCATAAAGGACACATACACCAGCTGCAAGGATTCACGGGAGACTTAGATGATGTTTCAGAAAAATTATTTGCTTTAAGAACCAATGGAAGCGCCGAGTATTGCGGACAAGTGATCCAAACTTCTTTAGACGATTTAGATTGGGGAGCAACGGAGGACGGTTTAAAATTGATCTTCATTGCAGGTAACGAACCATTCACACAGGGAAGTGTGCATTATACTGATGCCGTATTAAATTCTAAAAAGAAAGGTATTGTAGTCAATACTATTTTTTGTGGAGATTATAATGAAGGCATACGCGGTAGTTGGCAATCTGGAGCTAAAGTAGGAGGAGGGGAGTATATCGCTATCGATCATAACAAAAAGGTAGTGCATATCGATACGCCATATGATGACGAAATGATGGAATTGAATAAGAAACTGAATACCACCTATGTTTCATATGGTAGTAGCGGAGTGGCAAAAGCAGCTATGCAATCTCAACAAGATGTAAATGCGGTAAAAATGGAAAAGGCTGTAGCTATCAAACGAGCAGAAAGTAAAAGTTCGCGTTTGTATAAAAACAAGTCTTGGGATTTGGTAGATGCCTTAGAAGAGGAAACTGTTGAATTGGAAGATGTGGATAAGTCTAGTTTAGCAGCGCCACTTCAAGGAAAATCTACAGAAGAGATTAAGACTTATGTAAAAGAGAAAAAAGAGGAGCGTATCAAGATTCAAAAGCAAATTAAAGAATTGAGTAAAAAGCGAAGAACCTACATCGATCAAAACCAAAAGAAAGAAGAATCGAAAGGTGAATTAGAAAGTGCCATCAATAAGGCCATAAAAAAACAAGCAAAAGCTAAAAATTATAAGTGGTAGCAGTTGTTCAACTACCAATTCGGAAATAATAGGATTGGTATAAGTTAGGCCACTTATGTGGGGGATTGGGGATTAGTCTTTTTGGCTAGTCCCTAATTGTTTTCAACCAACGTGGTATAGATAATTAATAAATTTTTATTAGGGTGTATCCCAATTCATGTGTTTTAGGAGTGTGAAATTTTAAAACAAGAAAACATCATGAAAAAATACAATCAGAGTGCTATTGAGAAATTATTAGTATCAAGGGGGGCAAAAAGGATAAATTTTAGTCAAGTTCATTTAGTTTCGAATTTAATACTAATCGCATTTTTATCAATTGTTTTAGCTTCCTGTTCTAAGGATGATGACAGACCTTCTTCGGAAAAGAAAGGAATATCAGAAGAAATTAAAGAGTTAATCTACTTTAAAGGAAATGAAAATGCTTCAACAGTCATAATTAATGCACAAAGTGATCCTTCAACAGAGTTCAGCACTTTTGAAGTAGACTTGATAGTCGAAAGTCTTAACACCGCAGATCTTTTAGCGGTAAATGTGCATCAAGCGCAAACGTTGAATCCAAGTATATTAGATGGTAATGGCATTACATTAGATCAAGCAATTGCATTGAATACAGAAAGTATAGAAATGCTATATAAAGTAGTTACCTATTTTAAAGATCAGGGAAGGACGGTATATGTATTAGGAATTTCATTTGGTGCTTTTATCACACAAGAACTTATTGCTAAAAAAGGAATAGATAGTGCTGATAAGTATTTAATTATCACAGGAAGGTTAGATATCAATGACATTATATGGCAATGGTCTTTAGAAGGGATAAATGGTTTTTTTGAAAATGGAGTTACCCCTATGATTGATCCAGAACCTGTTGTTGGAGTGGATGAAAGAAACCTAGCCAAAATAACTGCAGGAATAGGGATGAACAGATATACGAAACTCTTTAAACCTATTGAGGATCTATCTTCCGTAACGTATATCTATGGAGCAACTGATGAAGCGGTTGGTCGACTCACAACAGAAGAAATAGAGTTTTTAGAATTGAAAAATGCCAACATAATTGCAGGAAGTGGGAATTATAGTGAAACCTTTTTCGATTTTATTACACAGGGTTTTAAGGAAGCATTTGGTATAGAATAATAATAACTACTAGCCTTTTGATCAATTTTTTATTCACGCTGCCAAAGGGATACAAAGACCCCAATGCTTGCCCCGAGGTAGTTTATTTTAAATGAAATTTTTATTAGGGTATTTATCAATTCATGTGTTTTAGGAGGGTAAAGTTTTAACCGAACCACATATAAATTAGAATTATGAAAAAAATAGATTGGAGTATTCTTTTAGGATTATTAATGATAGTATCATTAAGTGCTCAGGAAACAAAAAAAGAGAAACAGCAAACAGATTTTAAACCTAAAAATATAATCAAAATACACCCTATCGATGCATTAGGAGGAGCTATTGGTATAGGCTACGAGCGTGTTATAAAGCCTAAAACATCATTAGAAATTGAATTATTTCAGGACTTTAGCAAAAGACGTTTTGATAGTAAAATGTCTGAAAGAAGCTATAACCTATTTGTCGAAACAGATATAAGACGTTATTTATCAAAAAGAAAGAAAGCTCCCAAAGGATTTTTTATGGGCGGAGGGATATTAACCGTTTATAATAACTTTAATGCACTGAAAGAAAATAATATGATTATTAAAGGAGCAGAAGAATTATGGGTTGGTATAGCCGCAAAAACAGGATATCAATGGGTATTTAAAAAAGCATTAAAAGGTTTTACTGCAGAAACAAATGCATCTTTAGATTATAGAACCCGTTTGGGTGCATTTGATAGAAGCACAAAAAATGAGATAGGATTACTTTTACGTTTTACCATCGGGTATACTTGGTAATGCTTTATTTATATATTTTGTCCTAATAATTGAACCTCATATTATGAGTCGAATTTCACGAGGCTTGCCTCGCATTTTAACAAAAGTTGTTTTCGGTTACATACCCCGCATACTTGCATTGAGGGAGTGGATTACAGCGCTTTAATTTTTTAAAAGATGCCAGAGAAAGTAGCTAGTGTTTGTGAAGAAAAAATATACGATCAATTATATCGTGAGCACGCTGAAAAAATATGCTATTACTTGTATTACAAATATGGGGATATGGATAAAGCTCAAGATATTGTGCAAGATAGTTTTGCGAAATTATGGGTCAATTGTGCTAAGATACTTTTAGTAGCAGCAAAAAGTTTTTTGTACAAGACGGCAAACAACGCCTCGATCAATCTTATTATTCATCAAAAAACAGTGTTAAAATATCAGCAAATGCCTCGAAAAAATTACACGAACGAATCTCCTGAATTTCAAATGGAAGAAAGGGAATTTATGGAGCGTTTGAATAGGGCTATTTCTGGTTTAAAAGAGGGGCAACGAGAGGTTTTTTTATTGAATAGAATAGAGAAGAAAACTTATAAAGAGATAGCAGAACTCTTAGAAATCTCTGTAAAAGCAGTCGAAAAACGAATGCAATTAGCATTAGTTATTCTGAGGAAAAAAATAAAAACTCCTAATATTTAATCTATGGAATTTTTAGAGCAGCATCAAAATGAGTTTTTGTATAAATGGATATATGGTAAACTAACAAAGAAAGAACTCAATACTTTCGTTACATCGGCACTCTATAAAAAACTAGTGTTTTCAAGTGCATCTAACGGAAGAAACCAAAAAGAAGGCTTATGAAAATAGATATCAATGAAAATAATTTTCTGGCAAAGTGGTTATCTGGAGATCTTTCTAAAGAGGATCAACAAGCCTTTGAATCTACAGAGGACCATTTAGCGTATAAGGATATCTTAAAAGGTGTTGACCGATTCGATAAGCCTATTTTTGATATAGAAGAAAAATTGAAAGAGCAGAAGGATTTTAATGCCACATATAAAGGGCATCAAAAGTCTCGAGTTATTAAACCGATGACTTGGTTATATAGTGCCGCAGCAACAATTGTATTACTTATTGGATTAAAAGCCCTGTTTTTTCAAGATATAACTACGGTATATACTAAGAATGGGCAAATGGATGTCATAACATTACCGGATCATTCTGTGGTGCACCTAAATGCGGACTCCTCTTTAAAATATAATGAGAAATCTTTTTTAGAAGACAAAGTATTGCAATTACAGGGAGAAGCTTTTTTTGAAGTAAAGAAAGGAGCATCGTTTGTGGTAAATACCAAAAATGGTAAAGTGACCGTTTTAGGAACAGCATTTAATTTGTATGCTAGAGACCAAACATTCGAGGTGCATTGCTATGAAGGTAAAGTAAGTGTTCAAAAAGGGGAGCAAGAAGTGATTCTTACACCCGGAAAAGGAGCTAAATATATTCCAAAAGAAGGCTTTTCTGTAGTTGAAATATCTAACCCACAACCAGATTGGTTACAAGGTAAAAGTAGTTTTTCGGAGGTGCCTTTAGGTCGACTGATACAAGAATTAGAAAGACAGTATAACATTAAAATTCGCACAGAAAGCATTGATTTAAATAGAGTATTTACAGGTTTTTTTACGCATAATAATTTGAAAACAGCACTTAAAACCAGCTTTGATCCTATGAATATTGGTTATGTATTCGATGGAAAAGGACTTATCGTGTTAAAAAATAAATGATCCATCTTCACAGAGTTACATTCTTATTGTTCTTTTTGGGGATATCTTGTTATTCGCAACAAAGTCCTCGTGTAAAGGTTGAAAAACACATTCCTATATTAAAAGTATTGAAAGCGTTTGAAAATCAATACCAAATAGCCTTTTCTTATGATGTAGAAAATATTAAGAATACGAAGCTTACAATAGATCAGGGATCAATTTCTATAGACGAATTATCAGCTTTACTAAAAGAACAAACTTCTTTTGTACTGCAGCAAATTGAAGCTAAGAGTTTCATTTTTATAGAAAATACAGAAACCATAGAAATCTGTGGTACTTTAATTGATGCGATTTCTTTTTTAAAAATTACTGAAGCCAATGTTTTAAAAGGACAGCATATCATTAAGCTTACCGATAATAAGGGAAGTTTTAGAGTTTCATTAAGTCCTAAGGATTCCATTTCGATATCTCATTTAGGATATAAGACTACAACAATGAAAGCCTCAGATTTCTCGGGGTCGAAATGTGATACGATACGATTACAGCCAGAAGTACAACATTTAGATCAAGTAGTTATCAAAGAATATCTTACGACAGGGATTCAAAAAGACACTGATGCTTCGATTAACGTATCGACAAAAAAACTGAAAGTACTTCCAGGGCTTGTAGAGCCCGATGTTCTACAAAGTTTACAATTGCTACCAGGGGTAAATAGTCCTACAGAAGACCCCGCAGGCTTATATATTAGGGGCGGAACTCCTGATCAAAATTTGGTGTTATGGGATGGGATTAAAATATACCAAACAGGTCATTTTTTCAATCAGATATCTACATTCAATCCTTATATAGTTAAAGATGTAAAAGTATATCGAGGCGGCACGAGTGTACGTTATGGAGATCGTGTTTCAGGGACAATTATTATAAATTCAGATGATGATGTAACCAATGAATTTAAAATAGGAGGAGGGGTTAATTTTACCCACGCTGATATGTATGCAAAAATACCTTTATCTAAAAAAGTTGGTCTATTAGCAGCTTTCCGAAGGTCTACTACGGACTTATATCAAAATATAAATTTTAATAATATTTCAAAAAAAGTATTTCAAAATACTCGAGCAGATATTCCTGATGATAATAGTGATGCTTCTAGAGAAGATAAGTTTTCGTTCCACGATTCAAACTTTAAAGCAATTTGGAATCCTAATGAAAGAAATAACCTTCAACTGAGTAGTATATTTTCAGAAAACATATTAGATAATGTTTCTCCGATTCAAGAAATTAGAGATGCATCCTTTTTAAGAGAAGAAGACTTTTATAAAATTAGTAATGTAGGGACGAGTTTACGTTGGAAAAAAACATCCTTACAGCATAGTGTACAAAAGGCAACTATTTATTTTTCTTCATTTGAGACGAAGTATAAGATTGACAGAAGAGCGTTTAATGAAGAAGAAAAGATAGATTTTAATTATATCCAGAATAATGATTTGAAGGATATAGGAGCAAGTTATACATTGGATATTCCTATTGCAAGTAAACAGTCTTTAGCAGTAGGCTATCAATATGCATATAATGAAACAAAGTATATTACTGATGAGTTTTTTACAGATGGGAATCAGGAGGTTTCTTTCGAGAATAAAACAACAGCGTCTAACAATCACCACACACTATACTCAGAGTACACTTATAAAGATTCAAAAATTAATAGTCATATTGGTCTTAGAGGATCTTATTTTAGCAGACAGCATCGTTTTTTTATAGAACCTCGATTATTTTCTTCTGTAGAAGTCTTTAAAAATTTTAGAATAACCGCTTCTGCCGAATTAAAAAATCAGCAAATTACAACTTATAGTGATTACGGAAGTGTAAGTCCATCAATACAAGGGCTTCCTGTAGCAGACAATGTATTGATACTTTCAGGAGAAACTAAACGAGACGGAGAAATATTTACAATTCCTGTTATAAAAAGTAAACAATTTACTTTAGGCGTTTTATATACCTCCAACGGCTGGAATTTTGATTTAGAAGGGTATTATAAAAACCTTAGCGATATAACATCTGTGAGTAATCCTATTTTAGAATTTGTTTCTATAACTACAGATGATAATAATATAGAGAAAGGAAAAGAAAGACGCATTGGATTCGACTTTTTATTAAAGAAGAGAATCCATAATTATCGTTTTTGGCTAGGGTATTCTTTAAGTAAAACCTTCGTTACTTTTTCTAATCTACAAGAAAATTCTTTTCCAAGTAATTTCGATCAACGTCATGTATTTAATATTTCACAAACCCTAAAAGTAAAAGGCTTTGAGTTTGCCTTAGGCTGGAATTACTCTAGTGCCAGACCTTTCACACAATTATTGTCTGATGAAAGTGGCTTTGGGGGATTATCACTCGATCCAGAGGGAATTAATGCGCGTAGATTTAAAGCCTACCATAGACTTGATGCCTCTGTTTTGTATCGATTTAATATAAAAGCCCAAAAGCCTTGGGGAGGTATGTTAGGTTTTTCTCTACGTAATATTTACAATCGAAAAAATATTATTGGTCAAGGTTTTAGAGAAGTCGGAACCGAAGATATTCTTATCGATATTTTTAATAGAAATTCATTACGGTTAACCCCCGATGTAGTCATTCGATTTAATTTTTAATGTTTTTTTGGTAGTTAGATAAACCAATTTTAACAATATATATTGTTAGTGAAAGCTACTTTCGTTTTAACCACTTCATGTATTCGAAAGTGAAATCCTTCAATAGTATAAATCATTTTTTATAGGATAAAGGAATTGAAAGTACAGAGGTAACTCTTCTCAGCTATTGTACCAATTTTTATTATAACCGAATTATTTTCGAATTGAATTGATACCAGTTCTTATTTGAATTTACCTTAAAAGAAAAAGATGATTTTTGAAATTTTACAAATCATAAAAAATTAGCAAAGGAAAAGGGGCATTCTATGAGGGGCAATCTAAAAAATTAAAGACTCTCCATTTTTAACAAAGTTTTGTTTACTTGTAGAATGATTTTGCCTGAAATGTATAAATAAGTTATTGTATTGAATGTAGAGTTTATAAAACTATTTTTAATGTTAAATATTTGTAATTCAAATAATTAGATTGTTTCTTTATAGTGTGTTTGATACTTTAAGATCAGATTTGTTACCCCTGAAAATATAAAAATAGAGATTATGAAAAGCTGTAAAAAGTCATTAATACTGTCAATTACGTTAGTTTCTTTTTTTGCATTTGGGCAAAAAACAGATGCAACTAAAGAAGGAAAACTAAATAAGGGGAGCAAGTGGAACAATGAATATTATTTAGATATCCGAGATAAAATAAAAGAGAGAGGACTTTATAAAGAAGCAGAAGAAGGGGTATTCGAGGTAGCGCTATCTGATAATTATATTTTGAAGGTTCGTGAAGAGCAAGATCTAACAGCATTAACATTTTCAAACCATATACATACTTTAACCATTCATAGTCAAAACCCTAAAAGCACGGAATTAGATGGTTATAGATACGATGTTGTAGATTTTGAAAATAACATGTATAATGATATTTATTTTGATGAATTGACACCGGATCAGCTTCAAGAAGCTATCGATTTAGGAAATAGATTATTAGAAGAATATGCTCAAAAGGATTTTATTTTGTCTAAACCTGTATATAAAGATCCTAACTTCATTAAAATAGAAAAGTTAACAGAACGATTAATTAATAACCCCCAAGCCATTGTCGAAACTGAAGAGGTATATGGAAAAGGAACATCGGTTATAGAAAAAACGTTGAAGTATGAAGATGCCGAAGAGGAAATTACTATCTTCGATGATCCTATAAACCACCAAATTCATATTAATTATAGCAGTGATACTTCAGGAAAATATTATTATTTGACTTTTAATAATGATAGGCAATTAATGCAGGGTTTAGATGAGACTACAAGAACATTAGTAAACCCAGAGAAATTAGCAATGTTTTTAGAAGATATAAAAGGTGTAAGCAATCGTGATTTTAGTTTGAAACACTAATACCAATTCGGAAATAATACAATCGCTAAAACGATACATCTTTTCTACTATTTCTATGTTATAAAATTTAATAATAACTAAGGCTATTCTGAAATTTTATGCCTTGAACTAGCGTTTTTTTCATTTCATTACAACCCTATTATTTCAGAATTGGTATAAGTTGCTAAGACTTTTTAAGTTTTAGGTAGATGATTACTTATTTAGAATATAGATGTATTGATTAATATTGGTTATTTTAAAGTTAAGGTTGATGGCACTAGTATCCGAAAGTTTTAAGTTTTAGAAATGATAATTAATATTAAATATTTTATTTAGAGTGTCTTGTGAATTTTTAAAGCTAAAAATTTCAGAAAATATATTTTCTAAAATGGATTGAAAAAGTCTTAGACGAAAACATCCAATGTATTGATATATAAAAGTCTATTTTCTCTTCTCTTTCAGTGAAACGGTCTATATTCTAAAGTTTCGGATGCTAATGGGTTACTGGTTAAAAAGCTATTCAGCCTTAACTTTTTTTTGTAACATTTTAATTTCGTCTCTTAATTTGGCAGCATACATAAAATCTAAATCTTTAGCTGCTTTTTCCATATCCTTACGCAATTGTTTAATCTTTGCTTGAATTTGGTCTTTTGTAAAATAAGCAACCTCTTCTTCTGCAGCCTTTAAATTCTCAGCAGCTTCATATTTGTAAGGTTCGTTCTTAACAGAGCGTAGACTTTCATCTATTGGTTTGTTAAGAGCCTGTGGACTAATACCGTGTTTTGTATTATGTGCAATTTGCTTTGCACGTCTGTATTCTGTTTCGTCTATAGTCTTTTGCATACTGTCTGTAATTTTATCAGCATACATTATTGCCTTCCCATTAACATTACGTGCTGCACGACCAATGGTTTGTGTTAAAGAACGTACATTTCTTAAAAAACCTTCTTTGTCGGCATCTAGAATAGCCACAAGTGATACTTCAGGAAGGTCTAGTCCCTCACGAAGTAAATTTACCCCGATAAGTACATCGAAAAGTCCTTTACGAAGATCTTGCATAATTTCGACACGTTCTAGAGTATCAATATCACTGTGAATGTAACGACAACGAACATTGATTTTGGTAAGGTACTTTGCTAACTCTTCTGCCATACGCTTAGTCAGTGTGGTAACTAAGATACGTTCGTCTTTTTCAATACGAAGGTGCATTTCTTCTACTAAATCATCGATTTGATTTTGACTAGGCTTTACTTCGATAACTGGATCTAACAAACCTGTGGGACGTATGATTTGTTCGGTATAAATTCCTTCACACTTTTGTAGTTCGTAATCAGCAGGAGTCGCACTAATGTAAAGAACTTGCTTTTGAAGGGTTTCAAACTCTTCAAATTTTAAAGGACGGTTGTCCATTGCTGCGGGGAGTCTAAAACCATATTCAACTAAATTTTCTTTTCTAGATCGATCCCCACCATACATCGCATGTACCTGAGGCACGGTTACATGACTTTCATCAATAATCATTAAAAAGTCATCGGGGAAATAATCTAATAAGCAGAATGGTCGAGTACCAGGAGCACGACCGTCTAAGTAGCGCGAATAGTTTTCAATACCCGAACAATACCCTAATTCTTTAATCATTTCTAAATCAAAGTTAGTACGTTCTTCCAAGCGTTTCGCTTCTAAAGGTTTCCCTATTTCCTTAAAATATTCTACTTGTTTACCTAAATCTAAAGCAATTTGATCAATTGCACCATTTAATACTTCTTTCGAAGTAACAAACATATTTGCAGGGTAAATAGTCAAGCGTTCGAATTCTTCAATAATTGCTTTGGTTTGAGGGTCGAATGATTCTATCAATTCGATTTCATCTCCAAAAAAGTGAATACGATATGCATAATCCGCATAGCTAGGAAAAACATCAACTGTATCTCCCTTGATTCTAAAGTTTCCATGAAGGAACTCGGCTTCAGTTCTAGAATAAAGAGATTGTACTAACTGTTGCAATAGCTGAGTACGCGATATGATTTGATCTTGTTCTAGTTGTATAACATTTTTCTGAAATTCGATAGGATTTCCGATACCATATAAACAAGATACGGAAGCTACTACTAAGACATCTCTTCTTCCTGAAAGTAAGGAAGAAGTAGTACTTAAGCGTAGTTTTTCTAATTCATCGTTAATCGATAAATCTTTTTCTATATATGTTCCCGTAGTTGGGATAAAAGCTTCGGGTTGGTAATAATCATAGTAGGATACAAAATATTCTACAGCATTGTTAGGAAAAAACTGTTTGAACTCTTGATACAACTGAGCTGCTAAGGTTTTATTGTGTGCTAAAACAAGAGTAGGGCGCTGTACAGAAGCGACGACATTAGCCGCCGTAAAAGTTTTACCAGAACCAGTGACCCCTAATAAAGTTTGATATCGCGTTCCACTTTCTATACCCGAAACAATTTCAGATATGGCTTGTGGTTGATCTCCGGTAGGAGCAAATTCAGAAACAAGTTGAAATTCCATGATACAAAAGTAAAAAAGCTGTAAGCCATTAGCTATAGGCTTTAAGCTATTTTATGAAACATTAAGAAATTTTATTAGAGCTTACAGCTTACGGCTCATATCCTAGAGCTTCCTATTGAAAACTAGGACAATTACAAGAACGTTTTCCGTTTCTTAAATTTTTAGTATCAGGAATATTATAACCTAAAGTAACTTGATGAAAACCACTACTAGAGAAATTAATCTCATTCAGTTGACTCGTATAGGTATACGCGAAAATAAAATTAGCATAGTTAAAGCCTATAAAACCACTACCCATTTGTGATATTTGTGTGCTAGTCGATTGATTGTCAATAGAAAACCGAACTCCGTCAATATTAACACGAAAAGACCCTCCTAGCCAAAAACGAAAATCTTCTCGCATGTCGTAATAACCTTTTAAATTAAAATCGGCTTGTTGGTCAGTAATACTTAGAATATTAAAGTAACTAATAGACGGTTCTAAGCTAAAAGGTGTGTTTTTAAAAGTAAATGTATTTCCTGCTGTAAATAAAAGTCTTGTTTGGTTGTCGGGTTCGATACCTCCGTCTAGTAAAAGATTATCTCTATTGATAGGGAGAATATTCTTTAAACTGGCAGAAACAAAGAAGTTTTGTTTAAAATAAGAAATACCAAAATCACTATTAAAAGATACATCATTTAGTACTTGTCCTTGTATCGCAGGATCAATTAAATTCGGATTCGTTAATCTTCTTTCGTCTATACGTCTTTGCAATGCCTGTATATTTAACCCGAACGATAACTGGTTTAATTCGATGTCTCTATGACTAAGGTTTAGATGGTATGCAAAAGTTCCGTAAAAACCACTTTGGCTAAAATTTCCGTTAGTATCCGTAAAGGCAATACCACCAACACCTACTTTTTTATTTAACCTACGATTGTAGCTTACCGTAAACAGGGTAGGAGCATCATTTACATCGAACCATTGGGTTCTTCCAGTAATACGAACTTGATCCGTTAAGGCTGCACCAGCGTATCCAGGGTGTAATAAATACCAACTACTAGTTAAATAGTCTTGGAAAATGGAATACCCTCCTGTGCTTTTAGACTAAAATGTAGTAATAAAAAGTAGAGTAAATGTAGTTACAATTCTCATGTTAGGTTTTTTTGTTGGGGGATATAAAATTAAGTAAATTCTTAAACTTTAACAGATTTAGAATAGATAAAATGTAAAAATGAATCGTTAAAACGCAATTGGTTTAGAAAGATCTTATATTTGTTACTATGGAGAAAGAACGTTTGTTATCTAAAAAGAAGCCTGCATTTCCTGTAAATGAAAGTTTACAAAAGTACCTAAAAAAGTATAGTAGGGCTTTAAAGATCCATGTATTTTACGACGATTTGTTACGGTTTTCAGGGTGCGTTCCGGTATTAGATCAAGATGAGAATGATACTTTGTGGGTTAGTGTATACTACGAAGAGCACGAAAGGCGAGAGATAGATGAGAGTCTAAAGCAAGTATACACTATTTTACACTCCGATGGTAATTCGGATACATCAGAGTTTTTAAGTATTGATGCTATTGACTTTTGTACGTTTGGGAACTCGAAGCCTTTTAGAATAAAAATTAGAAACATACTAAATGATAACTTTACGTATTTCTATGTAAAAAAGACAGATGCGTCTCGTGTATATGGTTTAGAATTAGAGCATATATTTTCTCCTCACCGTATTAATTTTCTGTTATTCGGAAATACTTTGATTGAAGCACATATTGTAGGTATTCCAGGAGATTTGTTCATCGAAAAATACCTTCCGAACTTAGATAACCAGTCTAAAGCTCAGATTGCAAAAGAATTTGTGAAATTTAATGAACGCTGTCAATTAAGGCTTTTAGGCGATATGCGTGCGTATAATTATGTGATTATTCCAACACATGATTTCGATCATGTCGAATATAAAATAAGGGCAATAGATTTCGATCAGCAGTCGTACGAAGGTAAATTAAAAGTCTATCAGCCTCAATTTTTTAGTGATAATCTGGAAATGGTAAAGTTAGTTCAAGATCGTTTAGATCTATCTTCTGTACATCAGTATCAAAAAGAAGAACGTTCGATTTTAGCAAGAAGGATCTTAAATACCTATAAGAGAACTGAACGTTTGATTGATTGTATGAAGAAAGACGTTATTTCGAGTCCAGAAAAAATAGAGCGATTAAAGAGTGATTTGTTCAATTTTACTTACAATACAAAATTTAAAAAATGTAATACGATGGGCGAAATTCTAGAAACAGGTTTCGATTTTGTAAAGAAAACCTATCTAAATCATAATGAGAATAGTCAATTTGATTATTAAAGGAACTATAAATTGCCTGGTCCGTTTCGTTTTTTATCGCAAAGAGATAGATAATTTATAGTTTCATTAGGTGATTTAAATTCTAGATCTATTTTTACTAGTATCCGAAAGTTTCGTATGATTGCGATCTATTTTATAGATATTATTGATGTTATCCCATAATTAGATATAACATTAGAAGTGCTTTTAAAATTGTTAAAATCCATATATTTTTGTCAAATCTCTTTTAGATATTAAAAAGTATCTTTGATTATAGAACCCATTTATTTAAAAATTTTATTTTGAAAAAAATAGTATTCTCTTTATTCATTCTTCTTTCAAATTTTATAGTTGCACAACAACCAAATGTCGTTTTAGTCATGACAGATGATCAGGGATATGGTGATCTTGCAGCACATGGAAACCCATGGATAAAAACACCAAACTTAGATAAGTTACATGCAGAAAGTATTCGATTTACAAACTTTCATGTAGGGACGACTTGTGCACCTACACGATCTATGTTAATGACAGGTATTCACTGTAACAAAACAAAGGTATGGCATACAGTAAAATCGAGAAGTTTATTGAAGAAAGGAGTACCAACTATAGCCGATACTTTTAAAAAAGGCGGTTATACTACGGGTATTTTTGGAAAATGGCATCTAGGAGATAACTATCCATTTAGACCACAAGACAGAGGGTTCGATACTGCTGTTGTTCATGGAGCAGGAGGGATTGGTCAATCTCCAGATTTTTGGTTGAATGATTATTTTGATGACACCTATTTAGCGAATGGAGTTCCGAAAAAATATAAAGGCTATTGTACAGATGTGTTTTTTGAAGAGGCTATTAATTTTATAGATGCTTCTAAAAAAGAAGGAAAGCCTTTCTTTTGTTATGTAGCGACAAATGCACCACATGGCCCCTTAAATGTCGCTGAGAAATATAGAGCGATGTACGAGCATCTAGAGGGTAAAGAAATTCCAGCAGCTAATTTTTATGGAATGATTACTAACGTGGATGAAAATATAGCAAAATTGAGAGGCTATTTAAAGGAACATAACCTTTCCGAGAATACTATTTTTATTTACATGACAGATAATGGTACTTCCTATGGATATGGAGGTAAGAAGAAGTTAGGTTTTAATGCAGGGATGCAAGGGAAGAAAAGTTCGCAATACGAAGGGGGGCATAGAGTACCTTTCTTTTTACACTGGCCAAAGAAGAATTTGACAAAAGGAAAGGATATCAATTCGTTAACAGTGGTTAGAGATATACTACCAACTTTGTCTAGTCTTTGTGGCTTAAAGTCTCCAAAGAAAATAGATGGAAAAGATATTTCGGATTTAATTTTTGAAAATGAGAATACAGATTTAGATACAAGAATTGAAGTTGTGGATACGCAACGTATGGATAAGTTGGTCTATGAAAAGCAATTTGCCGTAATGCAAGGAGATTGGCGTTTGGTAGGAAAAAAACTTTTCAACCTTAAAGAGGATAAAGGACAGTCTAACGATATTGCTACAAAGTATCCAGAAAAAACAAAAGAGTTAAGAGAATTTTATAACGAGTGGTGGAAAACCTTGGACGCAGAGAATTTGAATTATGAGCGTATCATTTTAGATACTAAGAAAGAAGAGAACGTTTACCTATCAGTACATGACCAGCATCCTAGAAACCCAGAAATGTATAATGTAAAAACGCAAATCCCGTACAATCAAAATTATGTACGTAAAGGGATTGATTATGAAGGAGAATGGTCTTTAAAAAATTGTGGTAAAAAGAATTATGTAGTGTCTTTAAGAAGGTGGCCAAGAGAATCAAATTTAAAGATCAACCAAACTACACCTGCTGTAGCTCCATATTGTAAAGGATGTTCTGACTTTTGGGAAGGGAAAAACTTAAAAGCAACAAAGGCTACTTTAATAATAGGCGATCAAGTATATACTAAAGAGGTTAGTCCAAATGATACCTCTATCGATTTTGATGTAAAAATAAGAAAAGGAGATTTCGAAATGTCAGCCACTTTTCAAACTATTGATGGGTCATTCCCTGCGTATTATGTATATGTGAAATAGATAATTTGAATCTTATGCCCTGTATAAGTCTAAAGGATGTTTCATTTAACTGTTAATGAGCATCAAAAAAGACCTTATTCTAAAATAAGGTCTTTTTTGATTTATATGATTTGTTATACCAGTTCTTATTTGAATTTACCTTAAAAGAAAAAGATGATTTTTGGAATTTTACAAATCATAAAAAATTAGCATAACAGTAGCTACAGTAGTTTTTTAGGTTGAAGTAAAATTTTAAAAAGCGCTTTTTAATTCGGTAAATTCAATTAGGAAATGGTATTAATTTTACTTCAAATGTAATTCACCAAAATTCTTATCGATAACAAAGCATGCAATACCATTTTCGTAAGTCATATCTAAATCAACAACTTTATTGTCTACCTCTACGGTCGAAATATTAAAAGGAGCACCAACTAAACAAATCTTGAAAGTTTCATAACTGGTCTTAAATTTGCCGTTTTTGTGTTGACGAAGAATAATTTCGTCTCCTTTACCTACAAAAACAAAGTCTCTTTTACTGTACTCTCCTTTATTATATCCGTATCCATCACCTTCATCTTCATAAATAAAAGATCTTTCTTCTCCATCTACATAGTAACACTCTAAGGTCAATTCTGTAATTTCTTTTTCACCGACAAATTGTTGTACAGGGAATTTAGGGATAATAGCCCCAGATTTCACAAAAATTGGCATACTGTCGATATCGGCATCTACCCAATATTCTTTTCCTCCTTTGTAAACCGAATTTGACCAGTAATCGAACCAAATTCCCTTAGGGATATATAAACGTCTACCTTTAGCATTAGGTTCGTTAATAGGACATGTTAAAATTTTGTCACCGAAAATAAATTCATCAGTACGATAATGTGTTTGTACATCTTCTTGATCATACATTACCAAGGATTTTAACATAGGTGTCCCGTGGGCAATATATTTCCAGAACACCGAGTAGATATAAGGTAATAATTGATATCTAATTTCAATGAATTTTCTACAGATATTCGTGATTTCATCGCCGAACGACCAAGGTTCTTGTTCTCCGTGGTCTCCACTAGAGTGTACTCTAAAAAAAGGATGGAAAATACCTAGCTGAATCCAACGAGCAAATAATTCGCCTTGCGGTTGTTCTGCAAAACCACCGATATCTGTACCAGCAAACGAGTAACCAGACATTGCCATACGTTGAATTTGTCTGTTAGCAACGACTAGGTGTTCCCAGTTTGCAATATTGTCTCCCATCCAAGTACTCGTATAGCGTTGTGTACCAGAGTAGGCTGCACGCGTAATTACAAATGGACGATTAGGGTAGGCATGCATTTTAACACCTTCGTAAGTGGCTTTAGCCATTTGCATACCATAGATGTTATGTGCTTTTCGATGACTACATGGATGACCATCGTAATCGAAACGTACATCGTCTGGGAAAGATTTTCCAGGTACATCCATTACAGCAGGTTCGTTCATATCATTCCAAACACCGTTAACACCTACTTCTTCGATAAGCCCTTTAAATAACCCAGCCCACCATTCTCTTACATCGGGTCTCGTGTAATCGGGGAAATAGCATTCTCCGGGCCATACTTTACCTTTCATGTAAGGACCATCAGCTCGTTTACAGAAATAATCATTTTCGATTCCTTCTACAAAGACCTCGTAATCATAGTCGATTTTTATTCCAGGATCGATAATAACAACAGTTTTAAAACCGTCTGCTGCCAAATCGTCGATCATACGTTTCGGGTCAGGGAATTTTTCTTTATCCCAAGTAAAACAGCGGAAACCATCCATGTAGTCAATATCTAAATAGATCGCATCACAAGGAATACTCAACTCGCGGAATTTATTGGTAATCTCTTTTACTTTAGATTCGGGGTAATAACTCCATTTACACTGGTGAAAACCAAGGGACCATAAAGGTGGTAACTCGGGTACACCGGTCATCTGAGTATATTTCTCTACTACTTCTTCTACTTTAGGGCCATGAATAAAATAGTAGTTCATTTCTCCCCCTAAAGCCCAGAAACTAGTTACTTGTCTACGTTCTTGACAGAAGTCAAAAAATGTTCTAAACGTATTGTCAAAAAAGATACCATAAGCTTCTTTTCCTTGTACACCCACGTAAAAAGGAATCGCTTTGTAAATAGGATCGGTATTAGGTCCAAAAGCATAAGAATCAGTTACCCAATTTTCATAACGTTTTCCTTTTAGGTTAAGGTGTGTTGGTTTGTCTCCAAGGCCATAAAAACTTTCTGCATCTTTAGAATGTTTACTCATTTTTACTATATCACCACCAAGTTCATAACTATCTTCCCAGTGGAAACCTTGTTCGTCTCCTAAAATTAAATGATCGTCTTCTGCCGAGTGAATGCTTACTTTAAGATCTGCTTTATTAATTTTTACATGAACTTTATTTGTTTTGATTATAAAGCGATTTTCCTCTTCTGTAAGGTCTAAAGCATTGTAACCTACATTCGTATTTTCGACGAGTGCATACGAAAAATCGTCACCGAATTTATTGGTAGTGGTATACCTAAAACGCACTACACTATCACGAAGTATAGTTACTTGAAGGATTACTCTATTATGAGTATAAAAATAAAAGGTTTCTCTATCCCTTTCATGCTTAATTACATGTGTAGGGTATTGATTACCTTTATGTTGTATTTGTTCATTTAAAATCATAATTGAACATTTAGTTAGTGTTTAGTCTATTGTAAATTACGCATAATCCTAATTGGATCAATGAAAAATTAAAGTTAACTTATACATGTTTAAAAGCCACAACTGCTAATGGGGGAAGTGTGATTTCTATACTATAATTTTTACCATGAGAATTTTGATTATCAACTTTTATCAACTCTGCATTTTTGACCCCGCTTCCGTAATAATCTGTTAAGTCAGAATTAAAAATTTCTTGTAAATCTTTGTCAGAGTTTACCCCAATACGGTATTTATCACGTGGTGATGGGGTGAAATTACATACGACAACTATATCATTTTCTTGATTATGTCCTTTTCGTATAAATGCAATTACAGAATTTTCAGTATCATCTAAAGAAATCCATTCGAAACCTTCGTGACTAAAAGCCTTTTCGTAAAATGCAGGTTCATCAATATATACTTTATTCAATTGACTGGTGAATTGCATCATTTTTTGATGTGGTTCGAATTCTAATAAATGCCAGTCTAGACTTTGTGCAAAATTCCATTCTTCAGTTTGTCCAAATTCTGCTCCTTGGAATAATAAATTTGTTCCTGGATGAAAGAACATATATGAAAGCATTGCTCGTAAATTGGCAAAACGTTGCCATTCGTCACCACACATTTTATAGATCAAAGACTTTTTACCATATACCACTTCATCGTGTGATAAGGGTAACATAAAGTTTTCACTGAAAGCGTAAGCTAAACTGAAAGTGATATCGTTTTGGTGATATTTTCGGTGAATAGGGTCTTTAGAAAAATACGCTAAGGTATCGTGCATCCAACCCATCATCCATTTCATACCAAAACCTAGTCCACCAATATCGACAGGGTTGGTAACACCTGTATAGGCGGTAGATTCTTCTGCTATAGTTTGTATACCGTTAAAACGAGTATATAATTCTTTATTTAGTGCTTTTAAAAATTCAATCGCCTCTAAGTTTTCGTTGCCACCAAATTCGTTAGCATCCCATTCACCTTCTTCTCGCGAATAATCTAAGTATAGCATTGAAGCGACAGCATCTATACGTAATGCATCTACATGGAATTCTTGCATCCAGTATACAGCATTACTAATTAAGAATGCTTTTACTTCGTTTCTTCCGTAATTAAAGATTAAACTTTTCCAATCGGGGTGGTATCCTTTTTTACGATCAGGGTGTTCATATAAATTAGATCCATCGAAGAAGCCTAAACCATGGCTATCTTCGGGGAAATGAGAAGGTACCCAGTCAAGGATGACACCAATATCATTTAAGTGAAATTGATTGATTAGATATTTTAAATCATCAGGACTCCCAAAACGAGAACTAGGAGCAAAGTAGCCTGTTATTTGATATCCCCAAGAGGCATCGTACGGATATTCCATAATAGGCATTAATTCGACATGTGTAAAATTCAGTGATTTTACGTGTTCTACCAAGTGATAAGCTAGTTCACCAAAACTTAAATGTTCGTTATCTTCTTTCTTTTTCCATGATTCTAAGTGAACTTCGTAAACAGAGTAAGGTTTATCTAAACCATTCTTATCTTGTCGGTATCCCATCCATTTAGAATCTTTCCAAATGTATTCCGATGGTTTTTGAATTATTGAAGCTGTTAATGGTGGGCGTTCGCACTTTCTTCCGTAAGGATCGGCTTTTTCTGTAACTACTCCGTTATTATGAGAAGTGATACGATACTTATATATTTCATCGTGTCCGATATTAGGAATAAAGCCCTCCCATATTCCAGAGCTATCCCAACGAACATTTAAATAGTGTTCGTGTCCTTCCCAGTAATTAAAGTTTCCGATTACGGACACACTTTGGGCACTTGGAGCCCAAACAGCAAAATAAGTACCTAAAACACCATCTTTTTCAATAACATGAGAACCGAATTTGTCGAATAAATTATAATGAGATCCGTTCTTGAATAGTGAAATATCAAAGTCTGTAAATAAAGAGTGTGGTTGAACGTGGTTCATTAAATTTTAAATTGATTATTTATTATTGAATAATTTTAATTGATAAATTACTATTGTCCATTGATTATTTTAAATAAGATAGTTGAATAATAATTTGTCAATAATAAATTGAAAATCGGATTATCCGATAACGGTGTTATGAGGAATGGTAACATTATTCTTTATTACAATAATTCCATCTCTAACGACATAAGTGTCGGTTTCAATGTCTTCTAATTTATCGCTCCCTTTTATAGTTACATTATTTCCTATTCTACAGTTTTTTTCTATGATTGCCAGAGAGATATTACAATTTTCTCCAATCCCAATATAGGGTCTGTTTTCTGCAATACAAGTATCTATCTCATCTAAAGTTTGGTATTTGTCAGCTCCCATAATGTAGGTGTCTCTAACTTCTGTTCCTTTACCAATACGCGAACGAATACCTATTACAGAGTGTTCTATATTTTTTGCTGCGACTATCGACCCTTCACTGATTAAAGCCTTCTTCATTAAAGTGACATCAATTTTAGTTGGAGGAAGAATACGAGGGCGCGTTAAAATATTATTAGTAGCGTCAAATAAGTTAAATTTCGGGATATCGTCTGTTAGTGCTAAATTTGCATGATAGAAAGATTTAATGGTTCCTATGTCTTCCCAGTACCCTTCGTATTGGTAACCATATACTTTTTTACCTTCTTTTATGGCGTCAGGAATAATTTCGTGACCAAAATCGATAGTATTTGTATCAGTTAAGGCTTCATCTAGCGTTTTTCTGTTAAAGATATAAATACCCATAGAGGCTAAATACTCTCTTCCTTCAGATTTCATTTCGTCAGATACTTCCGAATTCCAACCTTCTAATTTATCTAATGGTGGTTTTTCTGTGAAGCTTGTAATAAGGTCATTATCATCAGTTTTTAGAATACCAAAAGCAGGGCACTCTTCTGCTTTTACCGGTTGTGTAGCTACAGTGATTTCAGCACCACTTTTTTCATGAGATTCAACCATTTGCGCCAAATCCATATTGTATAACTGATCTCCTGAAAGAATTAAAATATACTCATAGTCATGTCTATGAAAATGATGTTGACACTGTCTTACAGCATCTGCAGTTCCTTGAAACCAGGTTTGGTTATCCGGGGTTTGTTCTGCAGCTAAAATATCTACAAAAGCATTGCTGAAATGGCTAAATTGAAAAGTGTTTTTGATATGTGAATTTAAAGATGCAGAATTGAATTGTGTTAATACGTAAATGCGTTTCAGATCATTATTGATGCAGTTTGATATGGGAATATCAACTAATCTATATTTTCCAGCAATAGGTACTGCTGGTTTTGATCGATGACTTGTTAATGGTTCTAATCGAGTTCCACGTCCACCTCCAAGAATGATGCTGAGTACTTTTTTGTTGAACATCTAGGATTTTAGTTTTAGAGTTAATGATTGATACATTTTTATATATTCCTTGGCTGATTTTTTCCACCCGTTATTGATGTCCATAATTTCAGCTCTTTTACGGTCGAAAAATTCGGTATTTTGATATACATCTACGGCACGCTTTATGGCAAAACCTATTTCGTGAACATTAATGTCGAAACACACAATTCCATTACCATTTTCGTTGGTATCGAAATCAGTAATAGTGTCGATTAATCCGCCTACTTTACTAACGATAGGAATTGTTCCATATCGCAAAGCATACATTTGGTTTAGTCCACAAGGTTCGACTCTAGATGGCATTAATAGAAAGTCACTTCCCCCATAAACAATATGAGCAAGTTCTTCGTTGTAACCGATATAGTTATTATACTTTCCAGAAAATGTATCTTTTATTTCGTTTAAGCTATTTTCTGTTTGTTTATCTCCACTCCCTAGAATAAATATATTGACATCCAGCCCAAGTTCTTTAAAAACATAATTAATCGTTTCGGCTAATAGGTCCGAGCCTTTTTCGTGTACAAAACGGCCTATAAAGCTAATTAAAGGTAATGCAGGATCGAAACCGTATGTTTTACAAAGGTATTCCTTGTTTTTATTTCGTTCAGTTAGTTTTTTAGAATTAAAATTTGCTTTTAGGTATTTATCAGTTTTAGGATTCCAAAGTTTATCATCGATACCATTTAGGATACCTATAGATTTTTCTTTTTCTTGCTTTAATAGTCCTTCGAGACCATTTGCTTTTTCTTGAAGCTCTTCGAGATAACTGGTTGAAACGGTAGTAATTTTCCAAGCCGATTTTATTCCTACAGCTAAAGGATTAATTTGTCCATTCCAATCTAGTATTCCTTTTTTATTAGCTTCGAATTCCGGAAGGTAATTCATCTTATCGAATCCAAAATTTCCTTGGTATTGTCCATTATGTATGGTTAATATGGTTGGGATGTCTTTTAATGCTTGATATTTGTAACAGTTCGCAGTAAAGAAAGGAACCAAACCTGTATGATGATCGTGACAATGTATAATTTCTGGTTTAACCTTTTGTTCTAATATAAAATCGGCAACCACTTTTTGAAAAGCAGTAAAGCGTTCTACGTCATAATGATAACCATAAACCTCTTCTTTGTCAGTAAGTCCAAAAATTTTAACTAAGAATAATTCAAAACCTAAAATTTTCTTATCATATTCTAGAACTTCGTAGTAGTATTGTTCTAAACCTAATAATAGGTTTCCTTTAGTGTAAGTTTTAGGGTCATACTGAGTTACGAATTTCTTTTCGTAAAAAGGCATAATTACTTTCGATGTAAAGCCTGCAGCTTCTTGATACTTAGGTAGTGCCCCTACAACATCTGCTAATCCACCTACTTTGGCGATTGGGAAACATTCCGCAGATACATGTAATATATACATATGTAACTATTAATTATTCTATATAAATCTAAGGCTTAAATAATTTTTTTAACAGTTTTGTTGAATGTTTTTTGCTTATAAGGTAATTTTTGAAATAATATTAAGAAAAAAGGTTTTTTGTTGATATATACATAATCGAAACTCGTATTCAATGTATGATTTTTCGTTTAATGTAATTAAAAGGTGATTTTATAGTATAACAAAACCGTATAAAATCCTTAAGAAATATACGGTTTTAATATATAAAAAACTGTTTTTTAGAGTTTTAAAAATTCTTGATGTCAATAATCGCTTGTTTAGGATTTTTATTACCAAAAATATAGCTACCAGCAACTAATACATTTGCACCTGCATCGGTAAGCGCTTTAGCATTTTTATTAGATACCCCTCCATCAATTTCGATTAACAAATCGAGATTTTTAGTATTTGCCATTTTACGAAGTGTACTCACTTTATCATAAGTATTTTCGATGAAAGATTGACCACCGAAACCAGGGTTTACACTCATAATTAGAGCTAAGTCGATATCTCCGATTACTTCATTTAATACATGAACTGGTGTATGCGGGTTTAATGCTACCCCGGCCTTAATGCCAAAAGATTTAATTAATTGAATCGATCGGTGTAAATGAGGACAAGCTTCGTAGTGTACAGTAATTAACTTTGCACCTAACTTTACAAATGTTTCGATATAACGATCAGGTTGTTCTATCATTAAATGTACATCTAGTAATTTCTTAGCATGCTTTTGAATTGATTCTAGAACTGGCATTCCAAAAGAAATATTAGGAACGAACATTCCGTCCATAACATCGATGTGAAACCAATCTGCATCACTCTCATTAATCATTTCGATATCGCGTTGTAAGTTTCCAAAATCTGCAGCAAGTACTGAGGGTGCTATTAAATGTGTAGACATGTTTTTTGTTTTAGGATCAAAAATAGGAAAAGACCTTAAATTAATTAGATATAAATGGCAAAAGAGATGCCTTTGACATCTCTTTTGCAAACAACTATTTAGTATAGAAGAAAACGATAAGCTAACATTAAGTCTAGTAAATAAAAAAGGACCAGTATAGCCAAACTGTGACGTTTTTCGGAAGAATACAAACTGATCTTTATAAATACCAGCTTCTCTATTTTTATCTGGGTAAATATCAAATAAGTTATTTGCTTCAATAGATGTAGGTAGACTATGGATAAAATTATATGAGAATGTTAGGTTGCAATTAACTTACTGCTATAAGTTGAAAAAAAGATACAAACCTGAATTATAGTAGGAATATCAATTTTTAGAAATTCCCTAATAATGAAATGAAAAGTTAATATTTTTAATTGTTTATATCTGAAGAGTTTTTTTGCTATTTTTAAACCTAACCAAAATCTAATAAATGAAAATTTTAAAAAACCTTATTATGACTATGGCTGTAATTGGAATTACAGCATGTAGTGGAGATGATGATTCCAATAATGAAGGGGGAGGAGGAGATGTAAAACTGGAAAGAAATCCAGTAGAACTTAATGCTATCCCAATCTCTACCTTAGAAAATGAAATTTCTATTGCAGGAGCAACTACAAATGAGGGAGTGCCTCCTACTCCTAATAGTGATATTGAATTTAATCTTGATAGTACTAAAACAGAAGCTTTTCAAGGTACTGGCTTTAATATTGTATTTGATAGTGATGCTGATATTGCAGGTGCTTATATTCAATTAGCAGATGCCGATAAAAACCCAGTTAATAGTTACTTCGATGTGCCAGTATTTTCAAATGCAGTACCAGCTGAAGACCCGAGTGTTGGGAATAAAGTTTTAAGATCTTCATTTTCTAAAAGGAAATCTTTAGGTTCAAAATCTTTAGATGATGATGATTCGTACGAGATAAATGTAGATTTTACTGATGAAATGCCTCCTGGTAGATTCTGTTTTTTCATTTGTATTTATGATTCTGAGAATAACATTAGTCAGGTTATAGAACAATGTATAATTGTTGAAGCTTGGGGAGGGCTTAATACTATAGTAGGTCAATGGGTATTTGATAGATCAGAAGGTGATTTAGACAACGATATTACTTTAATTACATGCGAAAATGGAACTAGTTTTGAAGCAGAATATAGTCAAGAGATTTCATCAATTTGGTATTTGAATTTATTCGATACAGGTTCTTATGAAGAAGAGTTTAAAGATGAAGAAAAAGAATTAGACTATAATGCGAGTGTCGCTGAATGTAAAGCTATTTACGAAGATACAAGCACAAATAGTAATGATAAATTCTTTGGTAATTGGGCTTATAATGAAGATAATCAAACATTAACACTAATAGATTTTAAAGACATAAATCTTCTAACGGGAGAAGAAAATGTATACCCAGAAGGAGAGTTATACTTCGAAGGAATAAAAGTAGAAGTTGTAAACGGAGAATTGATCTTGAATAATCAAGAAGAAGGAGTGAAAGCGATATTTAAAAAGCGATAGTTTACAGTAACTCTAAATAAAACAATCTAATAATTAACCCCGTTATGTAACAAACGTTTCGGGGTTTCTTTATGAGAAGACCTTAGGTTTTCTATGTTAGATTGTAATAGGTGCGTTTATGAAAGAAATAATTTTAACTCGATTGGCTTATACAGAACTTGTTTATGAAAGAATAAACAAAAAATTACAATTACAATTCTCTAATGTAGAAATTGAATCTATGATTCGGGTTTTAATAGAAAAAACCACTATAGAAAATATTCTCATAAAAGGTAAAAATTATTATATCTGCAATTTAGAAGATAGAATTAGGGTTACTATTGACTCGAATACTTATCGGGTTATTACCGTAGATAGGATATAGAGACGATTATTGTGAATATTTCAATAAAATTTATTCAAAACTATATCCTTCATAAAACTATATTTGCCATCCTCTTAAAAAAAAAGAATTATGGTAATTTGGTACGAATGCAAAGTAAAATACACAAAGACTTTCGAAACAGGAGAGCAGAAGCCTGTTACTGAAACGTACTTGTTAGATGCGGTTTCATATTCTGAAGCAGAAGCACGTATCACTGAAGAAATGAAAGCTTACACAGAAGAAGCTTTTAAAATTACCAATATTAAGGTTTCTAATATTTCCGAGGTATATACTTTCGAAAGTGGAGATCGTTGGTATAAGTCAAAAATAGCACTAATCGCAGTTGACGAAGAGAGTGGAAAAGAGCGAAAAACTAATATTTACTTTTTAGTACAAGCAGGAGATGTTAAGGAAGCTTTTGATAATACGAACGAGGCTATGAAAGATACTTTAGGAGATTTTTCAATTCCATCTATAGCAGAGTCTCCTATTCTAGAGGTTTTTCCTTATTTTACAGGAGAGGAAGAACAATTAGAAAAATTCAATGTGTTACCTAAAGAAGAAGAAACAGAAACGGAAACTGCGGAAGCCTAATGGAGTATTTGTGACGTCCTGAATAATCGTTACAAAAACTAATATATTATAGGTAAGGTAGTAACTTTAAGTCGCTACCTTACTTTTTTTACAGCTTTTTTATTGTTACTATACTACTACTAATTCTGTTAAGGCTTATAAGCCCAGCATTCGATCTCTACTCGAGCACCAAGTGCTAGACCGTTAACTCCCATTGCAGAACGTGTTGGGTAATTACTCGGTTTAAAATAGCCAGAATATATCTCATTAAATGTTTGCCATTCAGACATATCAGTTAGCATCACAGTACATTTGAAAATATTTTCTAGACCAAGTTCATGATGAGCAAGCGTAGCCTTAATTCTTTCGAATATACGGTTAGTTTCAGGTATAATACCACCCTGAACAAGCCCAGTTCCATCCTCTGCGATCCCTATCTCACCAGAAAGGAATAGGATATCTCCAACCTGTACAGCATTTGAAAAAGGAAGAGAAGGTTCAGAGGGTGTAAATATAGGGGGCTGTTTTTTTAAATTAACTTTAGTATTTGTTTGTTGAATGTTTGAGTTAATATTATCGAAGCTGTTGACATTTTCATCTTTTCTATTTATGCAACTCACCAAAATTAGTGTTAAAAAGAGTGATGACTGTAGTGTTTTTTTCATGATTATTATAGTTTCAATTTCGACTATACCTGAATTTTATTACTGATATTTAGTTAATTATTGTAGTCAAATTTATCAATTTACACTAACGTTTAGATTGTTTTTGTGACTTTCTTTAGCTTAATGAATTAATCAGTAGATGTAGGGAATGTATGCTAACTATTTGGTTTTAGTGAAAAAAACAATTTGTCATATTTTTTAATATGTCGTATCCCAACGAGCAGCTACGTAGTTTAATTTTTCATGGTAAGATGGTGCAATACTTTTATGAGATCAATTTTAAGGCTGTTTTCTCGAGTGTTGTATTACTTTTTTGGAAACCCGATTTGATACCCTTTTTTAGAAAACCATAGAATATATAGATAGCAAATTAACATTACGAATAAGAATGCCGAGCGAAAGTCGAAGCCCAAAAGATTCCCTTCTTTGTATAGCCACCCATAGAATGGTGGGATTAATGCACCACCAACAATCCCCATTATTAATAGAGCCGAACCTGTATTCGAGAATTTACCAATATCTCTAATTCCAAGAGGAAAGATAGCAGGCCACATTACAGCGTTAGCAAAACCTAAGGCTGCCAGAGCTCCTACCGCTATTTTTTCTGTCGCTATGTAAGAAACTATGGTTAATGCAATGCCTAAGAAAGTACAAATCGTTAACCAGCGTTCTTGAGAAATATACTTTGGGACAATAGCAATCGTAACTAAGTATCCCAAAATAAGTCCAACTAGCCCGAAAATGGCAATAGCCCCTAAAATTACATGTGGAAATTGAAGGATAGAAGTTTTTCCTTGGGTTAAATAAGTTTCTCCACCATCAGAGTCACTTGCTTCTTCTTTAATATCCGGCAGTTTCGATAGATAAATTACAATAGCAACTACCACTAAAATAACGGTAAGAATCCAGTAAGGGGTTTCTACACGACTAGCAAGATCATTTAATAATAGCTTCTTTTCAGTTGTATTTGCAGCGTCTATTTTTTCTTGAATTTCGGTTGCGTTTTTCAATAAGATACTCCCGAATAAAGCATTGGCTAAGATTCCTGCAAATTTATTAGCAAGTCCCATAAAACTAATGCGTTTTGCTGCAGATTCAATCGGACCAATGATACTTACATACGGGTTTGCAGCAGTTTGCAGTAGCGCTAATCCCATACCAACAATAAATAGTCCTGTTAAAAACAATTCAAAAGTTCGAGATCCTGCGGCAGAAATAAAGACCACACATCCCACGGCCATTATAATTAAACCTACAGCCATTCCCTTTTTAGTCCCCAGTTTATTAAGAATCCAAGAAGAGGGGAGTGCTAAGAAAAAATAAGAAGCGAAGAAAGCAGTAGTGACATAGAATGCTTGCTGATCGGTAAGTTCACAAGCTTTTTTGAGAAAAGGAATTAAAATCCCGTTTAACCAAGTGACAAAGCCAAAAATAGCAAATAATATGGCGATGATTGTGAATTGTTGATAGTATGTAGATTTGTTTTGAGACATGTTTAGTAATAGTTGTTATATAGTTCAAGAAATTAAGACTTCTTAATTTCTAAATTAATTATTCTTCTTCCTCAGTATCTTGTTTTTTAGAAATTTCTTCTTCTTCGGGAATAGCAATAACTTTTTGTTGTTCGACAAGATTACCTCCTCGCTCTCTGGTTAGTGTGGCTCTTATCGTAGTGGGTTCAGAGATAATATCTCTCTCTTCGAAATCTGTTTTTGTATCTGGGTTAGATTTAACTGTGCGGTTTACTTTAGCTAGTATAATTCTACCGCATAAAAAACCTAGAATAAAAGTGATTAAGAGAATGATTCCTATTTCCAGAAAAGCTACGGGGCGGTCACTTGGTATAAATTCAGTAAACATAATATGATTTGCTAGTAAGTTTATCTTTTTGGTTTTTGAAATACGATAATGCTATCGGTAGGAGTAAATTCAAAATCAATTCCTCCTTTAAAAATATAGTTGTCAAATTGAAATTTCGCTTCTTGCGATTTTATAGAAACGTATTCTTTAGGAAAAGAAGCAGAATGTAATAATTTTTCGATATGTTTTGCTCTTTGCTTACCAACAATAGAATCTTCCGTTTCATTATAGTATCCTATAATTGTCAAAGCAACATTGTTTTTACGCATTATATCTTTTAAAACAGTTCCATAATCACTTAGCATTAAGGGAATACGTACAAGCGTATTGGCTTTATAAATTCTAAAGTTTAACGGGTAAGATTTTACGATTTGATTTTGGTATCTAATTTCTAACCCTTTTTGTGTTAAAGAATCTATTATTGACTCTTTAGTAATCGCTACTATAGTAGTTTTTATAGTCTCTTTCTTCGAAAGAGTGTCTTTTTTAACTATAAAATCATCAGGAGATTTTACATTTGCAGGGGTAACATAGGTTGGTGTTTGTTGTTTAACCTCTTTATAGATAGGTGTTTCTGATGCACAAAGCCCACGGACAACACAGACATAGTAAGTACTCGCAATTACCCCCCATATTAAGAACGTGGCTACTGTTAAGCCTAGCCTTTTCATAATGTTGTTGTTTAAGTAGTTTGCTCTAAAATAAGATAAAATTGAGGAATAACATATTTTTAAAAATTTAGGTGAATGAATCGCTTGAATAAGCCGATATATTTTCTTTATTTTGCATGGAAATAAACAAGAAATGAAATTTACATGTGTACATCATCACCATTACTATTTATTCGCTTAAGCGGTAAACTTTGGTATGTACATATTTTATAATACACCAAAACCCGTTTGAGCTAGCTCGAACGGGTTTTTTAATAATATAAGATTCTTTTAAAAGGAAACTAAATCAGATGACAAAAATTAGAATTGCCATTCAAAAAAAGGGAAGACTGAACGAAGATTCAGTACAACTTCTAAAAGATTGTGGAATTTCCATTGATAATGGAAAAGACCAATTGAAAGCAGATACGAGAAACTTCCCTATGGAAGTGATGTTTTTGCGTAACGGAGATATTCCTCAATACCTAAGAGATGGAGTTGTAGATATTGCCATTGTAGGGGAGAACCTTTTAGTAGAAAAAGGAGAAGATATAGAAGTTGTAGAAAAGTTGAACTTCTCGAAATGTAAAGTTTCTTTGGCAGTACCGAAAGATGCGACTTATAATTCTGTAAAAGATTTAGAAGGGAAACGTATTGCTACCTCGTACCCTAAAACAGTAGAAAAGTTTTT
>CALFUO010000120.1 GCA_937929895.1 uncultured Aquimarina sp. | reverse complement strand
TTCGTGGCTATTCATAAAATGGAATACACCATCGAGTGTCATTTCAATATTATTTAAAGAGTTGTTTTCAATAGCCTTTACTGTGGTAGAATTTACATCTGGTGGCTGATTTGTATTGTCTTTTGGCATGCTAATACTACCGTCCCTCATAAAAATAGAGCCTCCGTAGTACTTCCATATATTTTTTTTAAGCTTACACAGCCCTTCATTACTGGGGTAAACAGTCACTAATCCAACAACCTTGTCTACAGGAAGGTGGGGGAAAGAGATGTTTTCATAAGATACAATAGGAGGGTTTTCGACATACGCATTGATAAGGTTTTGTAGTTTGCTGTCATCGAAAAAATCGACCCCTTCAATTACGTTACCTTCATCCCTTACTCCGATTAATATGTACGAATTATTTTGGGGATTGGAGTTCGAGAGTGCGCAAATATGTTTTATAAACTTAGCCTTACCTTCTTTTTCAGATAAATTTAATCGAAGCTTTTTGTCATAAAAACTATTCTCATCACTGTGAGCGAGTAAGTTTTTAATTAAAAGCCTTTTGTTGATCATACCTTTGAAGTTACTGAGCTTTTTGCTATTGTGATTATTATGAGTTAAAAAGTAATAACTATTAAATTTTATAATATAAATTACAACGATTTCTTGCAACAGAAATTTATATAGCTCGTTTTAACATTAGTAAATATAGAATATAAGTCCTGAAGACAGTATGAGCGTTTAGTAAACTTTTGCTAAAATTTTAACGTTTGCAAAGATGCATTAGGAATATTAAATTCACGGCTTTAATTAAATGATAACAACAACTATGGAACAAGCAAGTTCGATTGACATCAGAGCAATAAATGAAAAGATTCAACAAGAATCGGCTTTTATAGATTTATTGACATTAGAGTTAAACAAAGTTATTGTTGGACAGAAATATATGATCGAGCGTTTGCTAATCGGTCTTTTAGGGAAAGGACACATTCTTTTAGAAGGGGTTCCTGGGTTAGCAAAAACATTAGCGATCAATACACTTTCTAAAGCAGTACAAGGAAGCTTTAGTCGTATTCAGTTTACACCAGATTTGTTACCAGCTGATGTTGTAGGTACATTGATCTACAATATGAAAGAGAATGATTTCTCTATAAAAAAAGGACCTGTTTTTGCGAATTTTGTTTTGGCAGATGAAATTAACCGTGCTCCTGCAAAAGTGCAATCTGCTCTATTAGAAGCGATGCAAGAAAAGCAAGTGACTATAGGGGACGAAACTTTTAGTTTAGATAAGCCTTTCTTAGTAATGGCGACACAAAATCCAGTAGATCAAGAAGGGACATATCCGTTGCCAGAAGCGCAAATGGACCGTTTTATGTTAAAAACGGTAATCGATTACCCGAAAATAGAAGAGGAGCAATTAATTATGCGTGCAAATCTAAACGGTTCTTTCGAAGACGTAAATCCTGTGATTTCTGTAGAACAGATTCTTAAAGCTCAAGAAGCTGTGAAAACAGTTTATATGGACGAAAAAATCGAAAAATATATTCTTGATATTGTTTTCGCAACACGTTATCCTGAAAAATATAACTTATCTAGTTTAAAGCCATTAATCAACTTCGGAGCTTCGCCTCGTGGTAGTATTAGTTTGGCTACAGCAGCAAAATGTTATGCGTTTATCAAGCGACGTGGATATGTGATTCCAGAAGATGTACGTGCTGTAGTAACCGATGTGTTACGTCACCGTATCGGAATTACTTACGAAGCAGAGGCCGAAAACATTACTTCAGAACAAATCATTAGTCAAATTGTTAACGAGATAGAGGTACCATAATAGTTGTGAGTTGAGGGTTGAGAGTTGTCAGTATTTAAAACTGGTTGACTCACAACTGATAACTGACAACTGACAACTAAAAAGGTCGAAGACCGTATGGATACAAAAGAATTACTAAAAAAAGTTCGGAAAATAGAGATTAAAACTAGACGCGTTAGTGATAATGTGTTTGGTGGTGAGTATCATTCTACGTTTAAAGGCCGTGGTATGACCTTCAGCGAAGTACGCCAATATCAGTTTGGGGACGATGTGCGTGCGATTGATTGGAATGTTACGGCACGTTGTAACGAACCTTATATCAAAGTTTTCGAAGAAGAACGAGAATTGACCTTAATGCTTATGGTCGATGTTTCGGGATCTTTATTATTCGGAACTCAGAATCAATTCAAAAAAGAGAAACTTACCGAAATAGCAGCTACTTTAGCTTTTTCTGCAACACAGAATAATGATAAGGTGGGCTTGTTGTTATTTTCGGATGATATCGAATTATTCATTCCTCCTAAAAAAGGGAAGTCTCATGTGCTTCGTATCATTCGAGAATTACTAGAGTTCAAACCCAAGAGTAATAAAACAAATATTTCTCAAGCTTTTAAATATTTAAGTAACGTACAAAAAAAGAAAGCAATTGTATTTGTGCTTTCAGATTTTGTGGCAGAAGACGACTTTGTGCAAACCTTAAAAATTGCTGCAGGGAAACACGATGTTACGGGTATTCGAGTATACGATGCGAAAGAAGAAGAGATTCCTAATTTAGGTGTGATTCCGGTAGAAGATCAAGAGACAGGGAGATTACAGTATGTAAATACTTCTTCTAAAAATGTTCGAAAGCAATATGCAATTTTTTACAAAGAAAAGGCAGCTTATTTTCAAGAGAGCTTTAGTAAAAGTGGAGCAGGCGTAATTAGTTGTGCTACACACCAAGACTATGTAAAACAACTTTTAGGTTATTTTAAACGTAGAGGATAATATGGGTAAGATAACAGTACAATCATTTAGGAAGTTATTTCTAATTATTGCTTTTACTAACGTAGGTTTAGTTAGTGCCCAAGAGCAATACCAAATTCAGAGTGCAATTGATTCTACTTCTATAGAAATAGGATCAGTAATAAACTATGCAATACAAGTTCAGGATAATAAAGATAAACTAGTTGTTTTTCCTGATGATAAAAGTTTTTCTCCACTAGAGGTAATTAAGTCTTTTAAGATTGACACGTTGGACGAAGGAGGTAAGTATCGTTTATTGAAACAGTACGCACTAACTCAATTCGATACAGGGCATTATACGATCCCTAAGCAACGAGTGATAATTGGAGATAAAACTCTCTTTACGGATTCGTTGCAAGTTGAGGTGCGTGATGTGATTTTAGATTCTTTAAAGTTAGCACCTATTAAAGGAATAATGCCTGTTGAAGATTTATCAGAAACAGATTGGAGCAAAATTATCTACTGGATTATAGGAGTACTTTTAGTAGCAGGATTAGTAGCCTTTCTATTATGGAAGTATGGAAAACAAAAAGAAATTCCAGAAAGCGAATTACCTGCGTATGATCGTGCTAAATTAGCACTAAACCGAGTTGACGGAAATACGCTGTTGGCAGAGAATAAGTTTAAAGAATTTTATTCGCAATTAACGGATGCGGCCAAAAGTTATCTAGACGAAGGCATCGCAGAAAATGCATTAGAAAGCACAACAGACGAATTGATCGAAAATATAGAGCAATTGGCTAAGTCAGGTCGTCTAGGTTTAAAGAAAGATAAAATTGCTCAATTCGCTAGTATGTTGCAAACAGCAGATTTTGCAAAATTTGCGGCAATTAACCCATCTTTAGAGGCGGCAAAGGCAGATAAAGCTTTTATAACTTCTTTTATAGATGAAGTAGAAAATACGAAGCCAGAACTATCGGAAGAAGAAAAACTACAAAACGAAGCCTATCGTAAAGAACAGGAAGTAAAACGCAAACGAGAAAAAAATAGTGTGATAGCCTTAGTTGCAAGCTCTATTGTTTTGTGGGGAGTGGTTCTATTGTTCACTTTTAAAGATGTTCAATTTGGGATGATTAAAGATATAATCTATAGTCGATCTACAAATGGGTGGTTAAAGAAAGATTGGTTCGTAAGCTCTTATGGAGTGCCATCTATTTCTATTTCGTCTCCGGATGTTTTAGAAAGGAGGCAAGTTAAAATTTCCCAAGAGCAACAACAACTAATATTAGGGAATCAGATGTATACTTTCGGAGGTATTCCCGAAAGATTCTTTGCGCAGTTAAATACAATCTCTTTTAGGCAGCAAATAGATGTTTCTACAGAGCAAATATTTGAAACTATGCCTCAACTGCTAGCTCAATTCTCTCCAGAAAACATTACAAAAAATGAAGAGGATGTTATTGCTGCTTCTAGTGAAAAAGGAAAGAAGTTCTATGGACAATTAGAAGTAACACAACCTGAAACTAAAATTAAGGTAAAATTGAATTATAGTACTTTGATTTTTACAGAAGATGGTGGTGCACAGGTGTTTTTAATTCTGTATGAAATGAATGATAGTGCGGCGAAAAAAGTAGCCGATAGAATGTTGGATTCAGTAAAATTTAATAGTGGTAGCTAATGTTTAAGAATTTCACTTTCGAAAATCCTGAGTTTTTTTGGTTGTTGCTGTTGTTGTTGCCCCTGTTAGTAGGTTGGTACTTGTGGCGAAGAAATCAACAACAAGCGGCATTAAAAATAGGAAATAGTCAAGGTTTTAGTACGACTGATGTAGTATCTAAATTGCATCCCATAATGTCGTTATTAAAGTTATTAGCAATAGCTTTTATTGTAATTGCTTTGGCAAGACCCAGAACGGTACAAGAATCAACGCAAGTAAAAACAAACAAAGGAATTGATATTGCAATGGCAATCGATATTTCGGGAAGTATGTTGGCAAAAGATTTAAAACCAAATCGTTTAGAAGCTCTGAAAAGAGTGGCTGCAGACTTCGTAAAAGGGCGTGTTACAGATCGTATAGGGTTAGTAGTATATTCTGGAGAGGCATATACCAAAACACCAGTAACTAGTGATAAGAATATCATTTTAACAGCCTTAAACGGTTTGAAGTTTAGTCAGGACATTGCTGGCGGAACAGCAATAGGAATGGGTTTGGGAACAGCAGTAAATCGATTGAAAGAATCGAAAGCTAAAAGTAAAGTAATCATTCTTTTAACCGATGGTACGAATAATGCAGGCTTTATAGATCCATTAATTGCAGCAGAATTAGCTGCTGAATATGGCATAAAAGTATATACGATCGGTGTGGGTACTAACGGAAACGCACTTTCGCCTGTGGCTATATATCCTAACGGTAAATTTAAATATGCTACAGTACCAGTAGAAATTGACGAAAAATTATTGAAGGAGATCGCGAAGAAAACAGGTGGTAAATATTTTCGAGCAACCAACAATAGTAAGCTGAAAAAGATTTATGCTGAAATCGATAAGTTAGAAAAAACAGATATCGAAGAACTCAAATTTACAAGTTACGAAGAGAAATATAGAATGTTTGCTATTGTTGCTTTTGTATGTATTGCAATTGCATATTTGTTAAAACAAACAGTATTTAAGAGTTTTATTTAGAGAATAGCTCGAAGCTCATAGCTGATAGCTCAAAGCTTAAAAAATGGACATTTATTTTTTAGAAGAGAAAATATATTTTATGCTTTTAGTGAGTATTCCGGTGTTACTACTGGTGTATTTTGCTAATGTGTTTTGGAAAAAAAGAACTCAAGCAAAATTTGCAGAAGTAGATTTGTTGAAACAGTTGACACCCAATACATCTAGATTTAAGCCAGTATTAAAATTCGTTTTGGCTGCATTAGCTTTGGCGGCTTTAGCTGTTGCCTTGGTGAACCCTAAAATGGGAACGAAGTTTAAAAAGATTAAGCGAGAGGGAGTAGATTTGGTTTTTGCTATCGATGTGTCTAAGAGTATGTTAGCAGAAGATATAGCACCTAATCGTTTAAAAAAGTCTCAGCAATTAGTCTCACAAATCATCAATCAATTGACAGGTGATCGTATTGGGATTATTGCTTACGCAGGGAGTGCTTTTCCTCAGTTGCCAATTACAACAGATTATGGTTCGGGTAAGTTATTTCTTCAGGCACTAAATACAGATATGGTTTCTTCTCAAGGTACAGCAATTACGGATGCTATCGATCTTGCAAAGACATTTTATAATGACGTAGAGCAAACCAATAGAGTGTTGGTTTTAGTTAGTGATGGTGAAGATCATAGTGACGATGCTGTAGCAGCAGCAGCTGATGCAAGTAAAGAAGGGATTCGAATCATCACAATTGGAGTTGGGACCGAAAAAGGGGGAGTGATACCAATCAAGAGAAATGGGATTCTTCAGCATTATAAAAAAGATAAAAAAGGAGAAACAGTAATCACTAAACTGAATTCAGCTACACTTAAAGATATTGCTAAAAGCGCTAAAGGAGCATATATAGATGGTGCTAATACAGCTAATGCAGTAGATCAATTAACTAATTTGTTATCTGGTTTCGAGAAAAGTGAATTTGAAGCAAAACAAGTAGCGGATTTTAAAGATCAGTTTCAATGGTTTTTAGGAGCTGCACTTCTGTTTTTGCTGCTAGATATTTTAGTTTTAGAAAGAAGAACCCTTTGGGTACAGAAGTTGAATATTTTTAAAGAGCAATAACATGATTAGGTTAATACGAATCGTAAGTATTTTTCTTGTAATTGCATTTAGTAATGTAGTTAACGCCCAAGAAAAAGGAAAACTAAAAGGGGCTCAATTAGAAGCCAATCAATATGTTTTTGAAGGTAATAAGGTGCTTACAGGGGAAAAGCCAGATATATTAAAATCAGAAAAAAATTATCGAAGAGCTATCGCAAAGGATGCAAATAATAGTAAAGCTAGATATAATTTAGGAGTTTCCCACTTTGCAACAAATAGTGCCCAAGAAGCTGCGGATAGATTTAAGCAAGCAGCAAAATTAGCTAAGACCGATGCAGAAAAATCGGCTGCTTACTATAATGAGGGTAACGCTCATATGGCAATGCAAAAACCAGATGAGGCAATAGAGGCTTATAAAAATGCACTTAGAAATAATCCATTAGATAATGATGCTCGTAAAAATTTAGCAATCGCTAAAAAAATGAAGCAACAACAAGATCAAAATAAAGATCAGCAAAATCAGGATCAGGAAAATAAAGACGATAACAAAAAGGAGGATCAAAATCAAGAAGATTCAGATAATAAAAAGGAAGGGGATAGCGAAGATAAAAAAGAAGAGGGAGACGATTCTGAAAATGATAAAGAGGGAGATGAGGATAAAGAAAAGCCTGAAGGTGAACAAGAAGAAGACTCTAAAGATAGCAATCAAGATAAAGATGATGAGGGAGGAGATAAAGATGAGCAGCAGCCAAGACAGCCTAAAGAAGGACAACTTTCCCCAGATCAGGTCAAGAGTTTATTAGAGGCTATGGCTGACGAAGAAAAGAAAGTTCAAGATAAATTAAATGCTCAAAAAGTAAAAGGAGCTAAGGTGAAATCAGAAAAAGATTGGTAGTTGCTTTAGTAGTCAGTGCAAAGTGAAGCGTGCTGATTTTTTTGAATCTTAATAGCATTAACCCTATAGATATTGTATTACTTTGTGCTCATTTCTGTGTACTCTGTATTTTTATAAAATGAGAAAAATAATAAACATACTATTGCTTTTAGTAATCACAACTTCTAGTGTGTTTGCTCAAGTGAGTTTTGTGGCTAAAATTAGTAAACGTAAAGTGGCTATGAACGAGCGTTTGCGAGTAGATTTTGTGGTTGATAAGGATGGTGATAATTTCAATCCGCCTGGTTTTTTAGGTTTTAAGGCGAGTGGACCAAATCAATCAGTAAGCCGTTCTTGGGTAAATGGTAAAAGCTCTTTCAATAAAACATTTACTTATTATTTAACACCTCAGAAACTAGGAAAACAAACTATTGGTCAAGCTTCAATCGAATTCAAAGGAAATACTTACAAGACAAGTCCTGTCATAGTCGAGGTGGTGGCTGCAGTAGATAAGCCGCAAGGAGGAGTAAATCCAGATTATATTGCAGATAATAGCTTACATTTAGTGGCAAGAGTATCTAATAAAAACCCATATTTAAACGAGGGAATTTCTCTAGAATATGTGCTGTATTGGGATGCAAATGTGAATATTTCTGCTCCGCAAGAATTGGCACAACCCAAGTTTGAAGATTTTTGGAGTCAGAATATAGAAATTAAGCAATTAAGCGCCGAAGAGACTACATACCAAGGAGTGCCTAGTGGAAAAGTAGTACTGAAAAAATATGTGCTATACCCTCAGAAGACTGGTAAGTTAACTTTAAAGCCACTTACTATAAATGTACCTGTTAGAGTTCCTACGAATAGGAGAGACTTCTTTGGACAGCGAATGATGGAAACGGTGAATAAAAGTGTTTCTGCTGGTAGTCTAACGGTTGATGTCAAAAGCTTACCTAAAAGTGCACCAGAAGGATTTACAGGAGCGGTAGGTCAATTTAATTTAAATGTTAGTCAAACAAAACAATCTTTAAATGCGAACGAATCATTACAACTTAAAGTAAAGGTTTCGGGTAAAGGAAATTTAAAGCTTTTCGAATTACCAAAATTGAAGGCTCCCCCAGCTATAGAGGTTTATGATCCAGAGAGTAAGCCAAGTATTAGAACAACGTCTAGTGGAATGAGAGGGTCTCTTTCTGATACGTATACGTTGGTGCCGCAGTATAAAGGGAAATTCTTGTTGCCAAATTTAAAATTTGCTTATTTCGATCCAAAACAAGGAGTTTATAGGCAATTGACTTCAAAAAATATTTCAATAGATGTATTGCAAGGGCCTATTCAAAGCGGCTCAACTCAAATTGCTTCTAATAACTCGAAGAATAAGCAGGTTGAAAAAGAAAAGGTTGTGCAAGAAAATGCTTCTTTTCAATTTATAAAATCTAAAACTTCGCTAGTTAACATAACATCTAAACCTTTTTTTAATACAAAGTTATACTGGTTGTTATTGCTTTTACCACTCTTTATGATTCCTGTAGTAATACTTTTTGTGAAGAGGAAATCTGTTTTAACCAAGGATGTTGCGGGATCTAAAGCAAGGGCTGCAAATAAACTAGTAAAGAAATATTTATCTACGGCGAAAAAGAATTTAGGGAACTCGAAAGCCTTCTACGAGTCGTTAGAACGAGCTCTACATAATTACTTGAAAGCACGATTGAATATTGATACTAATGAAATGAATAAAGAACGTATTCTAGAGTTGTTAGAAAGTCGTTCTATAGAAAAAGAGACGATTTTAGGTTTTTTAAGTGTTCTTGAGACTTGTGAAATGGCACGTTATACACCGTCGAATTTGCAAACAATGAATGAAGATTATAGTAAAGCATCTTCAGTAATAACTAATATGGATAAGCAATGGCAATAGTGAAAAACGCAATATCATTAGTCTTTCTTTTATTTTATACGGTTGTTTTTGCTCAACAAGAGATTGTGTTTACAGAGGCCAATGATTTTTATAATAAAGGAGAATATAATAAGGCTATTGAGTTGTATCAAAAAGTTTTAAAAAATAAGCAGCATTCTGCAGAATTGTATTTCAATTTGGCTAATGCTTATTATAAAATTCAGGAGATAGGGCAAAGTGTTTATTATTACGAAAAGGCGTTAGAATTGAGTCCTTTAGATAAGGATATCCAGAACAACTATGCGTTTGCCAAACAAAATAGAATAGATGTTATAGAGGTGGTGCCTGAGGGTGTTTTAAAAAGATTCTATAAAAAGTTAATGGGGTATCCTGTAAACTTATGGGCTTATGTGTCAATAATTGGTTCTTTCTTGTTTGTTATCGGTTTTGTGTTATTCTATTTAAGCAGAGACCCTTTTAAAAGAAAACTATTGTTTGGGCTTTGGGTTGTAAGTGTGCTAACAGCTTTAATAAGCGTAGTGATTGCTTTTTCTGCAAATTCCTTTAAAAAGAGTCATATTTATGGTGTTCTTTTGGTAGATGAGATTGCAGTGCAGTCAGAGCCAAACCTAAGAAGTGAGAAGTTATTTAAGCTTCATGTAGGAACTAAAGTTCAGGTTTTAGAAAGTGTAAAAGATTGGTCTAAAATCATATTGAAAGACGGTAAATCTGGGTGGATAACTATTAAGAGTTATAAAAAATTATAAGCTGCTATTATTTCGAATTTAACTATACTGTTAAACTCGAAATAATATCTCTAAGCATTGATATATTGCCCTTTTCTACATTAAAAGATATAGCGGAAAACAAGTTGAAAAGTACTTCGTAAAAATATTTATCCTGAGCAGAGTCTATAGATATAATGATCTCTTTTGTGCTAATATTATTGACGGTAAATAAGTAAGAATCTTTGCTAGATTACGTCTTCATATCTCTGTAACAAGATATTAAAATTGCTCCTATTGCCCTGATTCTGTAACTGAAATGTATTTAGATTCTTGCGATCCCATACTAATTTCATGTTTTCTGTGTTTGTTTTAAACTCTTTTAAAGCTTCTAGGTATTCTGATTTTGCCAACATAGTTTTTTGTTTTGGGTTGTTTTGTTATTCTAAATGTTGGGTCAGGTAAGTCGGGTTATAGGCGAAGATAGAATTAACGATCTGTATGTACAAAGGTTAATTTTGCTTATTGTCGATTTTATTGCATTTTTATCTCTAAATATTTGGGAGGTAGTCGATTTAATAGTTGTTAAAATTACGTCGAAAAAAGCTATCGTACTACATATACGATAGCTTATGAGGTAATTGGTATATGTTTTAATTCTTATCTGAAGCCGAAATCTTGTTTTATGCGTTCTGCTTTTTCATACATAATATCTTTTGTAAGAAAAGATACTTCTTGTAATAGAAAACCATTTTGGTAAGTTCTTAGAGCTTGTTTTGGTTTTCCAAGGTTTTCGTATGCAACACCTAAGAAATAATTACCTAACATGTGTTCTGGATATTCTTTTCTTGCTAGTTGGCCAAGTTTTTCTAATTCTTCCCAGTTCTCTGTGCGTTCTAAATTTTCACTGGCAGCAATAAAGTCATTTACACGTATTTTTTTAGCAGACCCTATTTGGCTTTCTATAAATTCATATTTATTTATAAGATAATCGTAAGCAGATATCTCTAAATTTTCCATGGTCTCCTTGTATTCTTTTTTGCTAATAGGTCGATAAATAGAGAAGATGTCTTCTAAAGCTTTAGGGATACCTAATGCCACTAGAGAGTAATGTGACTCATCCTCAAAGTTATTGTAAGAGTAACGGAATAATCTATTTTCGATACCCGATAGGTTGTCATTTAGTTTTGTTATAGTGTTTTTTAAGTTTTCTACATCGTTCTTACCAGTAGCTAAATAGTACCATATAGGTGTTTGTGCATTGGCTAAAGCAGTAGTAATCCTGTCAGGCATTGTCGGGGCAAAGTCAGGGCTAAGGGTTACGTATGCTTGGAATAATGAGGAACCGTTGATTAGGAAGTAGTTTGCAAAGTTGGCAGTAATATCATGGCCAATTATAATTTTAAACGCACTTAATCTATATTCTGCTTCTAAGCTTGGAACAAGTTCTTGTTCTATAAAATTGTAAAAATCTTTTCCCGAATAGTCAAGTAGGTTTGTATTTGTATCAAAACGAGAATCTTGTAATCGACTTTTATTTTGATTGATTCCAACTACAACACATTCTGGCATGTCATCCCAATACGAAAAATAATTAACGTCACCGCTAGTAGGATCGAAGATATAATCTCCATCCAGGGTAAGTATAAGTGGAAATTTCATTCCTGGTTTGCTCTGAAAGCTTTTGGGAAGGCGTATTCTTATCTCTCTAGAATTTCCTAAGATCTCAGAGTATATCTTTTTTGTAATTAACTGAGATTTAGCTGACAATGTTATTAATAATAAAGATATAAATAGCGTGATCTTCATAGATTCGTCTTTTTGAATGTTCGAATTAAATTCGAATTTTAAAATAATATATTGACTTCAATTAGAAGTGGTAAAATATACTTTTTTTAATAAAAATAGATTTGTTTTTTTTTGATTCTTCGAGTTTTTGTTATCAGTTTAAAAACGTTTGGGCTTAATAATTAAATAAAGCTCGGATAAATAATCTTATTCAAATAATCGAAAAAATACTTCGTAATAATATGTATAACTTATTTTAAACGGTTAAAAAGTAACTTTATTTTATAAAACTTGTTGAAATATAAAGTTAGTTAAGCAAAGTTAAATTGCTTTTTCGGTTACGAATATTTGAAATCGGTAAAAGAAGTCCTTGTATTGTTATTTCAGTAAATTACTACTCTCGTCAGGGAAAACAACAGCAGGTGTAAATTGTTTAGCCTCCTCTATTGGTAACATAGCGTATGTAATCAAAATTAGGACATCTCCAACGGCTACTTTTCTTGCGGCGGCACCATTTAAAGTGATTTCTCCGCTATTTCTAGGGCCAGGGATAGCATACGTTTCTAGGCGTTCGCCATTGTTGTTATTTACAATTTGTACTTTTTCACCACTAATTATATTCGCAGCATCCATAAGATCTTCATCTATAGTAATACTACCAATGTAATTTAGGTCAGCACCGGTAACTTTTACGCGGTGAATTTTAGATTTTACAACGTGTACAAACATGTTACAAAATTAATTAATTTAAAGCAATGTTATCTATTAATCTTACGCCTTCTAAAGAGGCTGCGACAAAAGCTCTGTATTTTTTTGAGCTTTCGATTGATGTTGTGGGTTTTAAAGTTTCAATTTCAGCAATTAAAAAATATTCTAGATTAAAATCGCTATTTTTAATAAAAGCATTTGTTGATGATTTTACAATCTCTTTCGCATCAATTGTGCCAAAGTCTTTTTTAGCTTGATCCAAGACTTTGTAAATAAAACTTGCGGTTTGTTTGCCTTTCTCAGATAACCTCTTGTTTCTAGAGCTAAACGCTAAACCATTGTCTTCTCTGAAAATTGGACAACCAACAATGTTCGTTCTGAAATTATTAGAAGATGTCAGTGCTTTTATAATTTGAAGTTGTTGAAAGTCTTTCTCTCCAAAATAAGCGTTAGTAGGATTTATGATATCAAAAAAGATAGCGATTATAGTCCCTACACCATTAAAATGCCCAGGTCTAAAGGCGCCTTCCATTTCGTTTTCAATTCCTCCGAAATTAAAAGATTTCGATGTCGTAGTGTTGCCATAAAGCTCGTCTGATGATGGGCAAAATATGACGATGTTAGGATTGAAGCTTTCTAATAAATCGATGTCGGCTTGTAAATCACGAGGATACTTTTTTAAATCATTTTCGTTGTTAAATTGAGTTGGATTAACAAAAACGCTAACAACAACAACATCATTATGTTTTATAGCTCTTTTAACTAAAGACAAGTGTCCAATGTGTAATGCGCCCATAGTGGGGACAAAACCAATTTTTGCGGACTTTTTAAAAGTCTTTAGGTGAGATGTAAGAGATTCTTTTTTTGTGAAAACTTGCATGAAAAATGCTTAAGATGTGCAAAATTAGGGTTAAAATAGCAGTCTGCCTAAAATTTTGTAATTTTGCCAAAATTTATTTGACATGTGTTGAAAACTGATAGGTTTGTTGAAGATCTGTTTAATGAAATGTTTTTTGATACATGTAAACCTTAAAACTAATCGATGAAAGATAAGAAGGTATTGTATGTTGCTTCTGAGTTAATGCCTTATTTACCAGAAACAGAAGTTTCTTCTATGGCGTTTGAATCGCCAAAAATGGTAAATGCAAAGGGAGGTCAGACTAGAATTTTTATGCCACGATTTGGTAATATTAATGAAAGAAGACATCAATTACACGAGGTGATTCGTCTTTCTGGGATGAATTTGGTCATAAATGACCTTGACATGCCACTGATTATCAAAGTTGCTTCTATACCCAAAGAGCGTATGCAAGTATACTTTATAGACAATGAAGAGTACTTCAAACGAAAGGCAACACTTACTGATGAGGATGGAAAGTTATTCCCAGACAATGATGAACGTGCCATCTTTTTTGCCAAAGGTGTCATTGAAACAGTCAAAAAACTAAATTGGTCACCTGATGTTATTCATGTCCATGGTTGGATGGCTTCTTTGCTTCCTTTGTACCTCAAAAAATACTATGCCAAAGAGCCTTTGTTCTCGCAAAGTAAAATAGTTACCTCTATATACGAGCAAAGTTTTGAAGGGACATTGAATATGGAAATGATCAATAAAATAAAATTTGATAATATCCCTGAAGAAGCTATATCAGAGTTAGCGACTCCAAGTTATGTAAATATCATGAAGGTAGCTGCCAATCATTCTGATGCAGTAGTTATTGGATCGCAAACTATCCCGCAAGAACTTACAGATTTCTTGGCTACCATAGATAAACCTCTATTGGAGTACAAAAATCCAGATGAGTTTGCTCCTGCTTACAAAGAGTTTTATGAGGATAATGTTTTGGTAGAGTAA
>CALFUO010000119.1 GCA_937929895.1 uncultured Aquimarina sp. | reverse complement strand
TTAAATCTACTTCAAAAGAAAAGAGTGTTTAAAGTCCTTATTTCAGAACTCTAAACACTCTTTTTTATTGTATAAGATAATACTATTTTTAATCTTAGAAACTAAAATTCTCCTTTAAGATACTCTAGTCTATTTTGAATTTCTATATCCTTAGCTACCTCGGCATCTACTTTAGTTTCGTCTACGTCAAACGTATAGTTATGTAAATGAGATTTTAGTAATGCCATTGAGTTTAATACCATTAGAGCTTCTGTAGTGATTTTAGATTCATATAAACCTTTTATCATAATAGGGGCAGGGTCTGCTAATTTCGACATTGCTAAAAACTCTGCTGCACGTACACGATTTAAGATTTGAGGATCACTTTTAGCTATTTTTTGGATAATAGGCACTAACAATTTAGCCTCTTTTCTGAATATAGAACTATTGATAAGTCCCCAGTATCTTTCCCATGGATCACTAGATTTTAAGCTCGTAAGAATTTGATGCTCTACAGTATTATATGGTTGTAACGCTAAATTCGCTAAGTCTAAATATTTTCCAATATCCTGCTTATGATGTTGCCCAAATTCTACAGGATTATTGGCCCCATTTTCAAGAATAAAATGTTCTGGATAAAGAGATAAGTCTGGCATACCTTTCATCCAAGAAAATAAACGATTGCGTAGATCTTCTTTTACCGCTTTGAATTCTGGTCTATCAGCTAAGTTTTTTGTTTCAAAAGGATCTGCTTCTATATCAAATAACATTTCTGGAGATTTCTCTTCGTAGAATGCCGATTGAATGGCATTCAATTTACCTTCTTTATACAATTTAGCCCACTCTTGATATCCTAATTGCTTGTAACGATACTTGTTCATTAACCCGTCGAAATTGAAAGGTTGGAAGTTTCTCATGTACTTGTACTTTCCTTTACGAATCGAACGTACTAGGTCGTACTTTTCATCAAAGCGATCTGCATAACTGTATACTTCGTCTCTACTATTTACTTCTTTAGTGTCTACTTTTTTACCTAAGAAAGGTTTTCCGTCAACACCTTTAGGAACATTAATACCAGCTAAACTTAATACTGTAGGACCTAAGTCGATAAAACTAACAAAACCATCAACTTTACTACCAATTTTAGTTTTGGCTAAATGCTTGAAGTTTTCTGGAACACGCACTACTAGAGGTACATGAAGTCCTGTTTCGTAGATATACCCTTTACTTCCTGGTAAGATACCTCCGTGATCACCATAATAAAAGATAAATGTATCCTCTAATAAACCGTCTTTTTCTAATTGAGAAACGATGTTTCCTAACTTATCATCAATTACATGCATTTTATCTCTATACAATGCATTTAAGTATCTGAAGGTTTCTGTATCTGGGTGATTTGGCTGAACTTTAAAAGAGTTCACATCCGTTTTTATAGGATTTGCTTTCTTAGTTTTGGTAGCCATTTCTTCTTCTGTAAAATGAAGTTGCCCTTCGTGAGATTGATAGAAGTTGAAAACACTAAAGAAAGGTTGACCTTCTGTACGGTTCTTCCAGTGTGCTTTCTTCGAAGAGTCGTCCCAAACATTAACTTCCTTTACAATATTATAATCTTCTTTGCTATTATTAGAAGTATAATAACCTGCTTTTCTTAAGTAAGCAGGAAACATTTTTACACCTTCTGGCATAGGGACTATTTGATTCTTTCTATGAAACTGGGTTCCAATTCTTGGACCGTAACAACCAGAGATAATTGTCGATCTTGCTACACTACAAACAGGAGCATTAGAGAAAGCACCAGTATACGTTAGACCATGATCTGCTAAAGCTTCGATATTTGGAGTAGAAACTCCATTTTCATCAAATAACTTCATATAGTGTTTAGAATTATCTTCAGAAACAATCCAAACGATATTTGGTTGTTTTTCCTCTGCAATCTTGTCTTTATCGTTTTTTGTACTCTGACAAGAAGTAAAAAATGGTAATAAAGAAATTACCAGAGTAATACGTAATGCTGTAATTTTTCTCATTAATGATCTTTAAGTCTTTTAACTCTATGCAGTAAACCCTAGAGTTTTTGGTTTTAAAAATACAAAATCGTTATAGTTATAACTTACTTTGTTGACTGAAATTTCAAATATAGTATGATTAGTGATGTTAATTGAATAAAATAAGACTTGTCTATGGTATATCCATTGATATCATTGATGTTTTTAAGAAAATAAAGGTGTTGTTTTAATCGTGGAATATATATGTCATAGAAATTAGCTTTGTAATAGTACACCTTTATGAATCTAGAAATTAATACTAACAAGATGATTAAATCCTCTTGTTTTACGTTGTGTAACTGTATTAAAACACAAACTACTTACCTTTGCTGCATAAAACTATTGTATGACCAGTCCCTTTTCTAAATTAGGAATTATTGCCCCCATAGAAAAAGCTTTAAAGACATTAAATATTAGTGATCCTACTGATATTCAAAAAAAAGCAATTCCTGAACTATTAACAAATAAAAAAGATGTTGTAGCATTAGCGAAAACAGGGTCTGGAAAGACACTAGCTTTTGGTTTACCACTATTACAACTTATAGATAAAACCAATCCGACGATACAGGCTGTAATTTTAGTACCCACACGAGAACTTGGACAGCAGATTCATACTAATTTAGAAAGTTTTGCAGCACAAATTCCTGAAATAAAAATAGCTAGTATTTGTGGGGGAGTTCCCATAAAACCACAAATTCAAAGACTTACCGAGCCTACTCAAATCGTAGTGGCAACACCTGGTCGTTTGATCGATCTTATAAAACGGGAGGCTATAAATATCAAGCACACTAATTTTTTAGTACTGGATGAAGCTGACGAAATGGTAAAGTCACTAGGCGAGGGGCTAGATGAAATTGTAAAGGAACTTCCTAATTATAGAAGAACCATACTGTTTTCAGCAACCATGCCAGGAACTATCAAGCAATTGATTCAAAACTATATGTCTAAAAATGTAGTTCAGATTGAAGCCGATATGGAGACTATAGGTCATCAAGGAATTGCACACGAGTATGTAGTTGTCGAGCCTATAGAGAAACTAAATGTATTAATGCACTTTCTTAATAATCGATTAGGGCAAAGGGGTATTATTTTTTGTAAAACAAAGGCTGCCGTTAATAAATTAGCTAAAAACTTAGCCATCAATAAATTTTCTTCGGGATCATTACATGGTAGTTTATCGCAACCTATTCGTGATCGTATCATGGGACAATTTAGAGAGGGGCATATTGATATTTTAGTAGCCACTGATGTCGCTGCTCGTGGCTTAGATGTCAAGGAAATTAGCTATGTAGTTAATTATCATTTGCCCGATGTATATGAAACCTATGTTCATCGTAGTGGACGTACAGCTAGAGCTGGATTGAAAGGTTATGCATTGACGATTCTGCAACAAGAAGAAGAATTCGAAATACCAGAATTTGAAGATGAATTAGGAATTAAGTTTGAACGTTATCAGAAGGTAAATGCTCAGGATTTAGAAGAGAATACTACCTTATTATGGGCTAAAAAAGTTTTTAAAACTAAACCTAATCGTGAATTATCGGCCGATTTAAAAGAAAAGGTACACACAGTCTTTCATCATTTAACCAAAGAAGAATTGATTGATAAATTAATAGCTTTTGAACACGGTAAGTAGTTCTCAAGTTATATTTATCATTTGGTAAAGAGACGTCATTCCCGCGAAGGCGGGAATCTCCTCCTCAATAAAAATAACAAAACTCCAATAGTTAAGAGATTGTGAGAAGCACTATGAATTCAAAATCAAGAATACTCCGATTAAAATACCAAGCGTAGGAATTAATTTTTTACGCTTATTTTTTTCTTTAAAAATTAAGCCTCCAACAATCACGGAAATCAAAAGTTGACTTCTTTTAATTGCAGAAAGTAACATAATCAAAGCTTCAGGGTCTTGGAGTGCTTTAAAATAAAAGTAATCTGCCGTTTGTAACAAAATACCGACAGCTGGTATTGTCCAACGAAATTTAAAGGCTTTACGTTTTTCCGCATGCGGGAACCAAGTAAAACTATTAAAATAAGTATTGTATAGAAACAAAACCAAAACTGTAAGGTTAGGGGAGTTAGTTCTAAATGTTGTACCAGAAATTTATCATATAAACCTGCTGAGGCACCTAAAAATGTAGCTCCGACAATCGCAAAAAACCATTTGTTTCGTTTGAATACGATACCTTCTTTTTTTCCTATTTGCGAATAAATAATTACCGATAGAATAATCATAAAAAAGCCAATCCATTGCCAAGAATTAGGGCTTTCATGATAAATAAAAATCGCTCCTAAAAAAGTAAAAAAAGGTCCTGCTGATCTTATGGAAGTAACGATAGAAAGCGGTAAATGCTTTAGTGCCGCATACGCCAATAACCAAGAAGAGGCCATTATAATTCCTTTAAGAAATATAAAACCATGTGTTTTTAAAGGAACAGTTGCTATATAAAAACCAGAAGCTTGCAATGTTGAGGGGTACAAGTAAGACCCAACTGCAAAAGGAATCATAACTGATAGCCCTGCAACCAATGTAATCAACAATACAGGAAACACCTCATTACCCTGAACGGCATGTTTTTTACATAAATTATGTATTCCTAAAAATACCGCCGCTATTAATCCTAAGTACATCCACATAATGCGCGCGAAAATATACTTTTCAAGAAAGAGAGCACAGTATTTCTTAAAATTTAATCTAAATAATCAGAATTATTAAATTTCAATATTAAAATACTCAAATAATAATTTACCATTATTGACAAAGAAAAATTTCCTCTATGGTTAAAGATAGCAATATGGAATTTAGACAAATTCTCTAGAATTGAATGTATGGGTAATCTGACGACTTATACTTAAATATCCGATTATCAGAAAAGGTGTTATTTGAAGTTTGAAGAGAGAATTGATCTAGAACACACTATTTAACATAATATAAATTATAGTTCATTAGGTAATATAGGTTATAGCTTAGAGCGTTAGATTCGACAATTTTTTCGAATTTATTAATTATCATATGAATAATATATCTCTTCAAATTCTAGACAAAAGCAAATCTTTTCGAAATTTCAAGAAAGATGAACGCTATCAGTTGTTTTTGGGTATAGGTGAAAAGCGTTACACTTTTAAGAACAAAAAGAAAGCTGAAAAGTTTCTAGTTTCTTTTCAAAACCGTTTACAAACTGTTTTAGATGAATTTCAAGTTTATCACTCTCAAATTTATACACATTACATTGAGTCATTTTCTTATTTAAAATCTTCTCAGCGTAAACGCTTTAATGATGATTTCGATCATCTTATTTTTTTATTAGATAAATTAAACGATTCTCATCGTTATACCGTGCATCATTAAGTTCATCATTCCAATTCGAACCATTG
>CALFUO010000118.1 GCA_937929895.1 uncultured Aquimarina sp. | reverse complement strand
GAATCAATATTCCAAAAACTAATCGTTTTATTATGGAAAATAAAAACATATTCGTGTTACCAATACGTAACACAATCCTCGGAATCTTAGGTCTGTTTATGGTATCCATATCGACCATTATGCCCATGCATGCAGATGAATCACCATCTGATAATCCTACATCCAATACGACCAAAACTATCGACTTTCATGCAGAACAGTCGTATGGAGTTATTGGAATCACTGCTAAAAAACATATTGATAACCCCTCAGATAACTTTTTTACCGTTGATTTAGGTACAGAAGTAACATCTACTGATACCTTTTGGTTAGCTTATGAATTAAAGGGTGTAAATAGTTTTTCTGGTGTATCACGACAGATTAACGATCAACTTTCTGTTGGGGGAATGATAGTAACCAACTCTAAAGATTGGTCTTCCCAAAAAGAAGCTTTACCACAAGGTCTATTGAAAAAAGGTAAGAATACGATTCAATTCAACTTACCTCAAGATGCTCAATACGGTTATGAAATTAAAAACTTACGTATTCTAAAATCAGCAACTCAAGAAAAGAGAAAACAAATTCAGGTTTTAGAAGTAGCAGCATTGAATGGAACAAGTCAGATATATGTTAGAGGTTTTATACAGGATGCTCATGCACAGTTAGAAATTGAAGGAAATAAGGTGTTTACAAATGCTTACGGTGAATTTGAAACCTTGGTAAATGCTTCTCAAGACTTGAATCTTGAACTAACGAATAAGAACGGAGGTGTTTATGCTGATAACATAGCCCTAAAAGATGTAGTTATCACAAAAAAGGTTGATCACTTTAATGCATTAGGTTCAGTATCAGAATCAGAATCTTTTCGGTTTTCTCGAAATACTAAAGGGGTTTTTACAGCTAAAAATGTTGTTTTAGAGGTTAACGAAGGTGCTTTGTTGAAATTAAATCAACGAATTAGTGTTACACCATTACGTTCTGTAGATCGCATTGCGTTAGATTTCGGTATGACTAATACTTCAAAAGGAGAAGGGTATCGTTTCCTCCCGCATGGTATTCACTTCCAAGAAAAAGGTGCATTAGTTAAGATCAAATATGATCGTACTAAAATTCCATCAGGCTATACCGAAAATGATATCCGTACTTATTACTTTGATACGAATACGCGACATTGGGTAGCCTTAGAAAGAAAAAGTATTGATAAAAAGAACCAATACATTGTTTCAGAAACTACGCATTTTACTGATATGATTAATGGAGTTATTAAAACTCCTGAATCACCAGAAAGTACAGGGTATTCTCCAACTACCATTAGCGGTATCAAGGCAGCAGACCCATCATCAAAAGTAAACTTAATTCAACCACCATCAGCTAATGCAACGGGTACAGCAAATGTCTCATATCCTATTGAAGTTCCACCAGGGCGACAAGGGATGCAGCCAAGTCCTACCATTCAATACAATAGTGATGGAGGAGAAAGTTGGTTAGGTCACGGATGGGATTTATCAGTACCAAGTATTAGTGTAGAAACCCGTTGGGGAGTTCCAGTATATGATGGATCTACCGAAACAGAGACCTATAATCTTATGGGAGCTATGTTATCGGGAGTGCACAATGGAAAAACTTTTGTAGCTCACAAAGGAGAAGAGGTTCCAAGAGCATCAAACAGACAGTTCTACAAACGTATTGCAGGAAGTTTCGAACGTATTATTAGAAAAGGAAATAGTCCTCAAAATTATACGTGGGAAGTTACAGACAAGTCAGGAACAACCCATTATTATGGTGGTGTTGGTAGTGTTGATAATAATGCCGTATTAAAAGACCCAGCTACAGGAAATATCGCAAAATGGTGTTTGGTAGAAACGCGTGATGTACATGGAAACTTTATCCGTTACAAACATCAGGTGGTGAGTACTCCAGTTTTTGGCGGGAATTTATCTGCTCAAATTATCTATTGTACTGAAACGACATATACAGGTTTCAATAATAGGGAAGGGGATTATAAGGTTACTTATGAACGTATTAGTGGTACAGCTAACCGTAAAGACCGAAGAACCAATGCCAATTACGGATTCTTGGTGATGAATTCAGACGATTTATTAAAGCGTATCGAGGTAACATATGATGGACAGCCAGTTCGTAGTTATGAATTAGAGTATAAGGAAGGAGCATTCTTTAAAACACTACTGGATAAAATCACGCAATTCGATGCTGCAGGTAATGTTTTTAATGAGCATACCTTAGAGTATTATGATGATGTAGATGCAACAGGTGGATACATACCATTTAAAAGTGTTGAAAATTGGAATACTAGCGCAACAGGAGAAGGTACTATCCGTGGAGGATTAATAAATCCACTAAAGGCAACGAATGCTTTTAGTGATAAAATACCAGCTACAGGAGGAGGACAAACCAAAAGTTTTGGTGGCTCAGTGTATGTTGGTGTAGGGCCATTAAAACCTGGTATTTTGAAGGGAGGAGCAGGTGGTAGTTTCGGATATTCTAGATCTACATCCGAAGGTAAAATTTCAATGATTGATATCAATGGAGATGGTTTACCAGATAAGGTAGTTGACACCGGAGGTAATCTGTATTATCTGCCAAATCTTGCCAAGGCGAGTGTTGATGGATCGGTAATGTTTGGTGAACGCACCCCAATAATCGGAGCTTCAGATTTTTCTAAAACCGTTTCTAATAGTTTTAATGGTGGTTTTAAAGCATATGTAGGTGGAATTACACGAGGACGGGACTTTAGTAAAGGACGTACTAAAACTTCAACTTATTTTGCAGATGTAAATTCAGATGGATTAATTGATATTGTCCAAAATAGTCGTGTTTTATTCAACCATATCGACCCCGCAACAGGTGTAGTACGTTTTACCGCTACTAGTGCAGGTACACCAAGTCCAATAAACGGAGGTGGTGTCATTGATGTAAGTGACACAGCAATTGACCCAGCAGAACAACAAGAAGAAATTGATAATAGTCCACTGCACGATATTATCCGTGTATGGAGAGCTCCATTTGACGGAACGGTAACGATTCAAGCACCTGTTCAATTAATTGCTCCTACAGGTGATTTTGATACAGCGGCATATGAACTTTCAGATGGTGTACATGTTACCATTCAAAGGAATACTTCGGAACTATGGACTTCTAGCATTCAAAAGGGAGATTTCGGTGTAAAGAATCCTACAGGTGTAGGTAGTCTTTCAGTAGATAAGGGAGATTTAATTTATTTCCGTGTACAATCAGGTAAAGAAGATATTTCTAACGGAGATTTTGATAAGGTGAATTGGGACCCCAATATTACTTATACCAATTTCCCACAAACTATAAATTATAACGGAACTTCTCTGTATAGCTATAAAGCATCAGAAAGTTCATTATTTTGCGAATCAGGAGCTTTACCAATACCACCTAATGCGTCAACAGCAAATATTTTAGGAACGTTTGAAAAGCCAATTACAACCGATGACGTTGTTTTAAAAATTACGGATATCACTTCTAGTACAGTCTTATTAGAGAAATTGTATCGCTGGGATGCGGTAGTTAATGAATCTGTAGTAGTTAATAATATTGCATTCAGTACAAATCCAGAGAACCTAACTCAGATAGCTTTCGAGTTATCTTCAAAAACGCAAATCGATTGGCAAGCGTTAAAATGGCAGCCTCGAATAGAAGTTGCTACATCTATTACTTCGGGTGGAGAAACCGTTAGCGTAGATGATACGCTGTATGGAATTGTAGGTAAAAATGTATTAACAAAAAACGTTTTTACAGGTTCAAGCTACACAGTGTCTGATGTTAATGCTGTAGCAGTAGAAGTAATTCCTAGCATAAATGTTAACTCTTTTACTTTATCATCTCAATTAGAAAGTATCAATCAAGATACTAGAGTTTATGCAGCTGTTAAACAAAACAACAAATTGATACAGCGCTATGAATTGTCATTTGGTCGAGATCCAATAACAAATACGTATAGACTTTTTGGATATACACCAACAATAATTGAAGAGCTAAAATACAATGATACCTTTTGGGTAGAATATAGTATTCCTAACGATGCTTTAGCGAATGTTATTATAAGTAATAGAACGGCTATTCGTGAAAAAAGACTTGTTGAAATAGATGGGGAAGGGTTTTTTCAGGATATTGCGTTGCAGCCATCATTTGCTAATTCAGCTATTTATACCAAAGAAAATGATATCCGTTTTGGATCCTTATATCAGAACTGGGGGCAGTTTGGTTATAATGCCATGGAAGGAAGAGCCAATCGACCTATTGACAAAAACTTACTAAGACTTCCTGAAAATGAAAATGATCAACCTGACCCAAAAACGCAGGTATTTATAGTAATGTCTCCCGATGCTGAAAAAGCAAGATGGGATGGTTATGACCCAGAAACGTTTATTGAAGGACAAGTAATCTCAGCTAGTCGTTTAGGATTAAAGCATGTGGTGTTAACTAATGAATTAGCAGGTATTGATACTAACATAGCGCAGACTAGTGGAGGCACTGGAGCATTTGGTATTGTAAAGGAGGTTGTTAACGAAAGTACAACAGATATGTCTGGAGCCCTGATACTTAATATAAGTGATTCACGAGGTAGTTCTAGAACAAAAACCGATTTTAGGGATATGAATGGAGACGGATATCCTGATATCATAACTGAAAATATGATTCAGTATACCAATAGCCGTGGAGGATTCAGCGGTCGTAAGATCAATATTTCAGGTATTCATAGAAGTACTAATAATAGTGAAAGCTTTGGTGCTGGTGGTAGTCCAGTAAGAAGTAAGTCCCCTAATTCTAGCGGCTCAGGAGATTCAAACAAGTCTGAATCAGGCAATAAAGCTAATGATCAGGCCAAAAATAATGGTTCGGTTTCGGTTTCGGCGTCAGCTTCATTTAATAATGATGAAACCAATATGACCTATCAAGATGTTAATGGTGATGGTCTAGCCGACCGCGTAAATGGAAACCGTGTAGCAATTAATGTTGGATATGGTTTCTTGCCCGAAGTTACTATGACCAATTCATTTGCCTTAGTGACCAAGGGGTCAAGTGATTCTCAAAATGCTGGTTTAGGCTTTGATCTTGGAGGGTCTAGTTTTTCTGGCGGTATTGGTGTCAATAGAGGAGACAATACTATGGCAGTATCTTTAATGGATGTTAATAGTGATGGCTTACCTGATAAAGTAAGAAAAGATGGAAGTACAATTCTAGTTTCATTAAACACAGGTCAAGGGTTCGAAGGAGAACAAGTATGGAATGGCATTGATGAAATTAATAAAAGTTCATCTACTGGAGAGTCTATTAATGCAGCTTTTAACATACCTATTAAAATTCCATTTTTTGGTATAGAAATTTCTATTAACCCTGGCGTTAACGCAGGTAAGTCAGCCAATAGAAATCTAACCATGTTAAATGATGTCGATGGTGACGGGTATATAGATTTTGTAGAATCAGACGAAGACGGCAGCATGTCCGTAAGACGTTCCGCCATTCGAAATACGAACCGTTTACGTAGTGTTCAGAATCCAATGGGAGGAAGTTTTGAAATTGGATACGAGCGTAGTGAAGCAACCTACGATCATCCAAGAGGGAAATGGGTTATGGAAAGCGTCGTGATGAAAGATGGAATTGCTGACGATGGTCCAGATATGAAAACCATGTTCGTGTATGAGGATGGTAAATTTGACCGTCATGAACGTGCATTTTTAGGATTTGGAAAGGTAATTACCGAGAGTATCGATACAGAAAATGGAGGTAATACAAGTACCGAAGTGTATCGTTTAGCAGAGCAGAAGTTTGATGTTTCAACCTATTACAAACAAGGGAACTTATTAGTCTCTGAATTGAAAGATGCTCAGGGGAATGTATTTACTAAAAATGAAAATGAATATTTCGATTATTCATTAGTTCCAAGTAATGACCAATATACTCGAGTATCAAGTTTAGATAGAGAAAGTGGTATTGCTTTCCATCCAATGAAATACACCAAATTATCTTCATTCGAAGGTGGAACAAGTGGAGTTACACTTCAGGAAAGCAGTTATGAATACGGTAATTTCGGAGAGGTAGCAAATTACAAATACACAGATAAAGGAAATTTAAAGAGTTCCAATTTCTCCGACTTTAACTATAGAACTATTATTGGGTACAAAGATGATATCTCTAATTATATCATTTCGTTACCAGACGAAGTTCGTGTTACAGGTAATGGAGGAAGTCTTTTTAGGAAAACGGAAGCCAGCTACGATTCGCGTGGAAATATGACCAAGGTAGAAACTACCTTGAATACGGCAAACGAAAAATCGGTAGTCGATCTTACTTACGATAAATATGGAAACATTACCAAGCGTACCATGCCAGCCAATCACAAAGGTGAGCGCATGTTCTACGAGTATCGCTACGAAGGAACCCTACATCAATATGTAGAGCGTATCGAAGATGTTTTTGGGTATCATACGCGCTTCGAGGAATATGATTATCGTTTTGGTCAGTTATTGGAAAGCGAAGATATCAATGGTTTTTTCATCAACTATGAAATAGATGATGTTGGTCGTATTACCAAAATAACAGGGCCGAAAGAACATGAAAAAGGAATCGACTATACAATTAAGTTCAGTTATTTCCCCAATGCGCAAGTGGATGGAAATAGAAATATTACCCGAGCATCGTATGCTATTACCGAACATTACGATCCGCAACACGAGGGTGATAATTTGGAAACCGTAACCTTTATGGATGGTGCGGCAAGAGCCATCCAAGTAAAGAAGGAAGGTGTTATCACCAACCCAAGTACCGAAAGCGGTACTCCACCAAGTGAAGAAGTCTATATTGTTAGTGGTCGTACAAAATACGATGCTTTTGGTCGTGCTACAGAAAACTATTATCCGACTACTGAACCTAAGGGAAGTGCAGGTGTATTTAATGCTACGTTCGATAACATTACACCAACAACTACAGTGTACGATGTTCAAGATCGCGCAATAACCACGACATTACCAGATGGGGCATCGACCCAAATGGATTATGATGTCGACCAAGGTTTAAACAGCTTAAAGACTAAGGTTACCGATGCAGAAGGAAATAAGAAAACAAGTTTTACCAATGGTTCTAGTTTAGTATTACGTGTAGAGGAAGAACAAGAAATTGTAACCAATTACCAATACGATGCAATCAATCAGTTAACTAAAGTGATTGATGTAGATAACAACGAAATTGTTTCTACCTATGATATTGCAGGTCGTCGTACTTCTATATTGCATCCAGATGCTGGTTTAACGGCGTTGGAATATGATACTGCTAGTAATATGGTAAGTAAGGAAACGGCTAACTTACATGACGCAGGGAGTAAAATTACGTATGAATATGATTTTAATCGCTTGCATAAAATCTTGTATCCTGAACACCCTGATAACAATGTAACGTATCATTACGGAAATCGTAATGCATCTCATAATCGTGTAGGACGTCTAACCGCACAAGAAGATGCTACAGGAGCTCAAGAGTTTTTCTATGGAAACTTAGGAGAAATTACAAAAACTATTCGTACCGTAATTATACCAAACAATGCCATTGCAACTTTTGAAACCGAATGGAAATATGATACTTGGAATCGTTTAGAGGAAATGATTTACCCTGAC
>CALFUO010000117.1 GCA_937929895.1 uncultured Aquimarina sp. | reverse complement strand
TTCAGTTAATATTTTAGTGGATAATACTGTTGGCATTTTATTTATTCAACACTTCCTTAATCTCTTTCATCAATGTTACACCACCATTTTCTAACAATGATTTCGCATATTCTACTCCTATCCCTTCAGCTTTATTGATTGGACAACGTTCCTTTATCTCCAGCTTTTGTTTTCCATCTAAAGAAAATAAAGCTCCTTCAAAAACAACTTCATTACCTTCTATACTTGCCAAAGCTCCAATAGGTGCAGTACAACCTCCTTCTAAAGTTCTTAGAAAGTCTCTTTCCACATGTACGCATAATTGAGAAGGCTCGTGATTTAAACTTGCTAAAGCTTCTCTACAAAAAGAGTCATTCTCCATCGCCACGACTAGCATTGCTCCTTGCGCTGGCGCAGGAACCATCCAATCTAATTCTACTACTTTGTCTGGAGTCAAATTAATGCGTTTTAACCCTGCAGCTGCAAAAACAGCTCCTTGCCAATTGCTGTTTTCTAACTTTTGAAGACGTGTATTTACGTTTCCTCGTAAGTCTACAACTTCGTAATCTGGATATTTGTTAAGCCATTGGGCTTTTCTTCTTAAACTTCCTGTAGCAATAGTTCCTTTCTTTTGACTTTCGTCGAAGTCTTTTGTCACCAAAATATCGTGAGTCACTGCTCTTTCTAAAACCGCAGCTTCTACGATTCCTTTTGGTAAGATGGTAGGGACATCTTTCATAGAATGTACAGCAATATCTACCTCCCCCTTTAACATAGCAACGTCCAGCGTTTTAGTAAACACCCCTGTAATCCCTAGTTCGTATAAAGGTTTATCGAGAATTAAATCTCCTGTAGATTTCACAGGGACCAATTCGGAATCGAATCCCTGATCTTTTAGTAATTGCTGAACCGTTTTTGCTTGCCACAACGCCAATTCACTATCTCGTGTTCCTATGCGAATTACTTTACTCAATAGACTAAGAATTTTGTAATTGAAATATTTTTTGAATTAATGCCAAGTCACTATCTGCACTGTGTTGTTCTTCTCTAAGATGAAACGCTATTTGAGAGGTGATCTTACTGATAATCTTATCGCTAATGATTGCAGCATCGTTAAAATCAACATCACCATTCTTTTTGCGATATTGGTTGATTTCCTTATCGCGCATTAAAGTAAGTTTTGTTTTCAATGCCTTAATGGTCGGAGCAAATTTCCTTGTCTCTAACCAAGCATTGAACTCTGCAATAATTTCATCGATAATTGCCTCTGCTTTTGGAACTTGACTGCGACGTTTCGCTAAAGTCTCGTCCGTCATTTGCGACAACTGATCTAAGTTTATCAAAGTTACATTATCTAACTCCTTTACATCTTCCGATACATTTCGCGGTACTGATAGATCTAAAATTAATAATGGTTTTTTACTATAAATAAGATTCTTACTTATCGTGGGATTCTGCGCTCCTGTTGCGACAACTAATACATCGGTTTGCGTTATTTCCGCTTGAATATTCGCGTAATCTTTTACTATCAAATTGAACTTCCCTGCGATCTCTTCCGCTTTGGTTTTAGTTCTATTGATTAAGGTGATATGCGAATTATCGGTATGCTTTATTAAATTTTCACAAGTATTTCGACCAATCTTTCCTGTTCCGAAGAGTAATATATTTTTATTCGAAATATCTTCTACATTCTTAAATATATACTGAACTGAGGCAAAAGAAACGGATGTTGCACCAGAAGAAATTTCTGTTTCGTTCTTGATACGCTTACTTGCCTGAATCACGGCATTCACCAAACGCTCCATAAAAGGATTAATCATTTGGAATTTCTTCGATAAACGGAAGCCATTCTTCACCTGACCGATAATCTCAAAATCTCCTAAAATTTGACTATCTAAACCTGTTCCCATTTTGAACATATGGGCAACCGCTTTACTATTCTTGTGTACGTAAGCTACCTTTTCAAATTCTTCGATAGTACCATGGGTATGTTCGCACAAAAATTTAATTAACTGAAAAGGGTGTTGGGCAAAGCCATATAACTCTGTACGGTTACAGGTAGAAATAACGAGCAAAGACGGAATACCTTCTTCACTTGCTCCTTTTATAATATTTTCTTGATTGATCTCGCTAACACTGAAGTTTCCACGGGTTTCCATATCAGCCTTTTGGTAGTTAAGACCGATACAATAGAAATTTAATTTGGAGATGTCTTGTGATATTTTCATAAAACAACGCTAGCGGTTCACAAAATTAAGTAGCAATATGACTAAAAAACAACGAAATAAGTTTTTAAAATACCGAACAGAGAATTTAGATTCTTAAAAAAGTAAGATTTCAACAAAAAAATCTAATAGTAATTGTATTTATGGCATTTTTAAGACTTTGTTTAGAATGACTTCAAATAGAATAGGTATATTTGAGATATGGAGTTACAGGAAAAAAATATTGCAAAAGGATTACTAGAAGAGATTTGGATTGAAGATCATTTTCAAGTTTTAAAAATGAAAAATGACGCTCCCGACACACAAACTGTGGTTCGAGAAATTGATAGTAGCTTTATCCAATTTCATTACACTATAAAAGGTAGTGGCATATTTAATTTCAATAATGGGTCTTATACTTTACCAATCCATGATGAAACTTCGTTACTACTTTACAACCCTCAACGAAACTTACCAATGAATCTTCAATTGAAGCCAAATACTTCAATCGTTTCACTAATTATTTCCATTAAAAAATTCCATAGTCTCTTTTCTTCAGACGCTCAGTACATTCCTTTTCTAAGTGACGAAAACAAAGACAAAAAGTATTATCACGATATGCCGATTTCTCCATCTATGGCGGTAGTGCTTCAGCAATTGATGAATTTTACGGTTCACCCTTCATTGAATAGTGTATACCATAAAGCAAAGGCATACGAATTACTGTGCTTACATTTTAATAAGCCTGCAGATGCAGACGTAGAGCAATGCCCATTTTTGGCTGACGAGATCAATGTTCAGAAAATCAAAAAAGCAAAAGACATTATTTTAGATCGCATGGCAGAGCCACCAAGTCTTCAAGACTTGGCGATAGAAGTGGGTATTTCTTTAGCTAAATTAAAAGATGGATTCAAACAAATCTACGGAGAACCTGTTTATACTTTTTTACAAGACCATAAAATGGAACTAGCCTGTAAATTACTTTCTCTAGGGGATAATGTTAATGAAGTGGGACATAAACTTGGTTATAGTACTTCGAGTCATTTTATAGCCGCTTTTAAAAAGAAATATGGCACAACCCCTAAAAAGTATGTTAATGCCTTAAGTTAATGTAAGGATATTCTTTTGGTAATGTCTAAATACTTGTTCTCTTTTAATTTTAGGAGAAGTATTTAGTTTTATGAGGAAATTACAAACTTATTTAAAGCAACTTTTAAACACTAAGCTTGAGACACACGAATGGGCTTTATGTATTTCTATTGCTTTATTTACGGTACTATTTCCAATTTATGGTCTCACCACTATTGCGGTAACTTATATTGCATATCTTTTAAAAATTAACTTAGCTGTAACAATAGGGCTTACTTGGTTATTCGAACCTTTACGATTTGCTTTTTTCATTCCTTTCACTAAAACTGGAGCTTATTTACTAGGCGAAGGAGAACTTTTATTTTCGATAGATATTTTAAAAGAATTAAACTTTGGCAACCTATTCGCGTTTTTGACGCATCAATTTAAATTCGCTTTTGTAGGGTGGCTATGTATTGCAACACCTTTATGCCTTTTAGTATACTATCTATTAAAGTCTTCTATATTTAGTTTTAGAAAACAAAAAACCGTCAAAATAATTTGACGGTTTCGATATAATCTTAATTTTTATTGAAACAAAGACTTCAGCTCTGTTGCATCATTTGGTTTCATTCTTCCTGCTAAAACTAAACTCAATTGCTTTCTTCTTAAAGCAGCATCGTAATACTGCTGTTCCTCTTCCGTTTCTGGGATTAATTCTGGTACAGGGACTGGTTTCTTGTGCTCGTTAACAGCAACAAAGGTGTAAATAGCTTCGTTAGCTTTGTATCGCTCTTGCTTTTTGGGGTGTTCTATCCAAACTTGAATAACCACTTCCATTGACGTACGAAAAGCCCTAGAGACCTTAGCTGATACGCTTACTACGCTATCCAACGGAATCGGCTTATCGAAAGACACGTGATTTACTGAAGCTGTAACTACAATTTCATTACAATGTCTTCTTGCTGCAATACTCGCTGCACGATCCATACGAGCTAAAAGCTCACCACCAAACATGTGGTTTAACGAATTTGTTTCGCTAGGAAGTACAATATCCGTTAATAATGTATATGAATCTTTAGGTGATTTAGCCATATTACTTAGTTAGAATCCATGCAGTCTTGTTTTCTTCCTTTTTAATTTTATTTAAAAAAGAAACTGCCTGCTTTTTATTAGAAAAACTTTGATATGCTACTTGGTGTAAGCCAAATTTATTCGTTCCTAAATAAGAAGTTTTAAAACCTTTAACCTTTAAACGAGATATTAGTTTATCAGCATTTTTTTTATCCCTAAATGCCCCTGCGATAATATGAAAAGGAGTCTCTTGTTCTTTCTTTGCCTTTTTAGTTACATTTAAAGTTATGCTAGGTAATGGGCTTTTTACATCGAAAGAAAAAGAGGCCTCTTGAATACGTTCTTGTACCAATTTACTCGCTTCTGTATACTGATTCACTTCGTTACTGTTATTCTGATTCCATATAACATATCCCATTCCAGCTACTAACGCTATAGAAGCAGCATACTTAACTCCGATATGACTAGATTTTCTTTCTGTTACAACAACCGTTTGTTCTCTAGTTGCTAATACTTCTTCTTCAATAGTCTCTTCTACAATAGCCACTGTGTCTCTTTCAGTTTCAGAAGCGGCAACTATATCTAAACCAAAAGACTCGGTTAAATAATTAACCTTAGTATCGGGCTTAAAAGCTAACTTACCCTCTTCATTGGCACTGAAGTTTCCAATCTTAGGAAGATCGAAAGAATTACGATCTGCAATCGCTTTCCTTAAATCTTTAACAAACTGACTTACATACCTTTTTGAAGTTTCGAATTCTATATTCTCTACAACAGAAATATAATTTGTAAGTAAACCGTCATTATTCGTAATTTGTTCATTGAACAAAAGATGCTTTCGGGGTGGTGTAATTACGTTTCCTTCTTTATTTAAATCAGCTGGAATACGCTTACTAATAAAGGCTCCAAAATCAGGAATAATTACACAATCGTAACGATATAAAAGTGCTGTTATGTGAGTCGAAATTTGCATAATTACAAAAATAAAACAAAAGTCATTTTGAAGTTTCAAATTATAAAATAGTTATCAACACAAGGGTTTTTGCCGATTAATATTTTACGATAAATGAATGAAATTCAAGCATTACTGACACTAAAAAAAATGCCAAATCTTGGAGACATTTCTATCAAGAAATTAATTCAAACCATCGGTAGTGCCGAAGGCGTTCTAAAAGAAAAGAAACAACACCTACTACAAATTCCAGGTATTGGTCTACATAAACTAAAATCTTTCGAAGATCTTACCCTTAAAAAAGAAGTAGAAAAGGAGTTAAATTTTATACAGAAGGAAAATATAAAAACACTTCACTTTCAAGATAAAGCATATCCGTTTTTATTAAAACAATGTATAGATAGTCCCGTTTTATTGTTCACTTCTGGAAATTACAAACTAAAAGATCGTAAAATAATTAGTATTGTAGGTACTCGAAAAGTAACTAAGTATGGCTCTGAATTTTGTGAATCTCTTATTGAAGCTTTACAACCGTACGATCCAGTAATTGTTTCTGGTTTTGCATACGGTACAGATATCACTTCGCATAGAGCCGCAATTAAAAATAACCTCTGTACAGTTGGTTGTTTGGCACATGGTCTAAATCAAATTTATCCGAAATCACATAAGCGCTATATGTCCGAAGTTGAAAGCAATGGTGGTTTTTTTACCGATTTTACAAGTACCGACAAGTTTGTTCCTCAAAATTTTCTAAGGCGCAATCGTATTATTGCTGGTTTGGCTGAAGCGACCATCGTTATCGAAAGTGCTATTAAAGGAGGATCGATGGTTACCGCAGAAATGGCACATGCCGCTGATAGGGAAGTTTTTGCAGTTCCGGGCAGGACTACTGATGCTTTAAGTGCAGGCTGTAATTTTCTAATCAAAAATCACCAAGCTCATATTTTAACTTCTGTAGATGATATTATTACTAACTTAAACTGGGATCAGCAAAAGAAAACGGAAAAAGCTCCTCAACTTAATTTATTCGAAAACTTAAGCCAAAAAGAAGAAAAAATTTACCAACCTCTAAAAGAGTTTGGTAAACTTCATATCGATGTACTAGCAGCACATTGTGATCTGCCTATTTACATGTTATCTTCTTTACTTTTAGATATGGAACTAAAGAACCTAATTCGTCCCTTACCAGGAAAGTACTTTGAATTAATCTAACTGATCACACAACTTTCGAAATGTCTTTTTCGCACTTTTCTCTTGATATAGCACTGCGTGAACAGCATCTATAATTGGGGTTTTAGCTTCATTATTGTTTAAGGCATAAGCACTTTTACTAGCGTAATAACCCTCTGCAACCATGTTCATTTCCATCATGGCACTTTGCACAGTATATCCTTTTCCTAACATATTCCCGAACGTTCTATTTCTAGAAAACGCAGAATATCCTGTTACTAACAAATCCCCTAGATAGGCCGAATTATTAATATTACGTTTCATTTTATGACGTTTCTTAATAAAACGCTTCATCTCGCGAATAGCGTTACTCATCAATACACTTTGGAAGTTGTCTCCGTAACCCAAACCATGCGCAATACCTGCTGCTATAGCATAAATATTCTTCAGTACTGCAGCGTATTCCGTACCAATAATATCATCACTAATCTTACAAGTTATGTAATGTGATCTTAAATGTGCTCCAATCACCTCTGCCTTTTCTTTATCTCTAGAAGCAATGGTTAAGTAAGAAAGTTTTTCAAGAGCTACCTCTTCTGCATGACAAGGCCCAGTAATCACACCTATATTTTCGTAAGGGATATTATAGGTCTTATTAAAATGCTCTCCTACAATTAGACTACTTTCCGGTACAATACCTTTAATAGCAGAGAAAATAATTCTATCAGAAATATCTACGGTTAACTTAGATAATTCGCGATCCAAGAATGCAGATGGAATTACAAAAATGATATAATCTGCATCTTTTACAGCTTCATTAATATCCGCAGTAATAGATAGTTTATTGGTATCAAACTCTACAGAACTTAGGTATCTCGGGTTATGTTTATGCTCATACAAATACTCTACAGTCTCTTCTCCTCTTACATACCAAGTTAATTGATCTAGGTTTTCACAAAGCATTTTTACAATTGCAGTTCCCCAGCTTCCTCCTCCTACTACAGCAAATCGAGTGTTTTGTTCCATGTAATTTTTCAGTTTGTTCAAAAATACACATTCCTAAGGAGCTCTTAAAACCTTCTTAAATACACTTTTTAATTTAATCCAAATGTTTGGCACGATTTTAGTGCTTAAATAATCAGAATCATTTAGTTTAGTTAGTTGTTATTTAAGAGTCGCTTTCTTGCCGAAGGCGACTTTTTGGTTAAAAGCTATAGTATTGAATAACTCTAATTTTGTAACTTCACATCACAAATCATAAAAACACAGTATAATGGGATTATTATCTTTTATTAAAAATGCAGGGGCAAAACTTGGAATTGGAAAGTCTGTAGAAGAGGAAGCAGCAGAAGCGGCGGCGGCAGTCGCAGCAACAAACGAAGCGGCAGCTACAAAAATGATTGAAACGGTAGATGCTTTAGGTATCGAAGTAGAAAATATGAATGTTGTTATCGATGGTGATCTGGCTACTGTTACAGGAGTTACCAAAGACCAAGCTTCTAGAGAAAAGGCGGTTTTAGTTGTTGGAAACACAGAAGGTATTGCACAAGTTGACGATCAAATTATTGTTGACAACCCAGAACCAGAAGCTACATATTACACTGTAGAAAAAGGAGATTATTTAAGTAAAATTGCTAAAGAAGTATATGGAGATGCTATGAAGTACCCAGTAATCTTCGAAGCTAACAAACCGATGTTAACAGATCCAGATAAAATCTATCCAGGACAAGTGTTACGCATTCCACCATTGTCGTAATTATATCATAAATTACGGTTATTTCTACATCAAAAAATAACAGAGGTCGTCTAAAAATTATCCTGAAAAGTAGATTGATTAACAATTAAAATCTGCTAATAAATTGAGAAATTTAGACGACCTTTTTAATACGATTAACGTTGATCGTTAAGGACCCAATTATATTTTAAATGTCCTTTATTGTATTGATTAACAATTTTGATATTACTATACTGGTTTACGAAATCAACAATGGTTGGTGTTTCTTTATTTTTGAAATCTTTTCCGAACCATGTAAATAGTTTAGTAAGCTTATAATAATCTTTTGTGATTTCATTATACACTGGATTATTTATATATTCTTTGGTTTGTCTCGTAAGTAATCTATCAACATTTTCGCTTTTATAAGGTACTTGTAAGATTCTAGGGCAAGAACTAGAGGCACAATTAATTGCAAAATGTATTCTCGGATCGTTAAATTTTCTTAATATTTTATGTTCGACCTTTCCTAAACTCATAGCTTCTCCATCGATCGTAAAAAATTCTTTATCCCAAGGTTTATCTATATCTTTTATACTTTCTACTGGATAATTATCAATGATTAATTTTAGAGTATACGCATTGTAAACATTAATCCAGAATGCTATTTTTTCATTAGTACTCCAATCATTGTCAATCTTTACAGTAGAAAATTTTTGCAAACAAATGTGTAAAAGTTTGTGATCTTTCTTAAGCTTCGAATAGTTAACATTTCCATCGATACCTATGTAAGCAGGCAAGACCATACTCCACTCGTGATAGTCTACTTTAGGTTTTGGGGAAGCAAAAATACTCGTATAAATTAAAAATAAAATTAAAAAGGCTCTCCTAGACATATTAATTAGTTTTTTCAAATTTAAATATTCTTACAACTTTATTCTAGTATGTCACATTTTACAAGAACTGAAAATTGAATGCCTAAATGTATTTGACTGATTATAAAATCAATATATCAAAAAATATTTTTAAAAAAATATGTTTGTCTTTTTTCGAAATCGTTTTTAATTTTATTACGTTCATACGTTTTTACAACATCTTTCCTTCAAAAACACCTTTCAGTATAAGAATCACATCAATGAAATCATTTTAAAATGAGATCAAATCCGAAATAAGAAAAGTTATATTTAAGATTATTAAGAGAATAAAACAAACTCGCATTTTTCTCCATTATTTAGTTTATTCGCTATCGCTACACAAAAAACATGGGTATTAAAAGATAAAGTATTAATTTTGCTATCCTTATTTAAATTAATTTTCAATAATGAAAGTAGCTGTAGTTGGTGCCACTGGTATGGTAGGTACTGTGATGTTAAAAGTATTAGAAGAACGTAATTTTCCTGTTACAGAATTAATTCCTGTTGCATCTAAAAAATCTGAAGGAAAAAAACTTTCTTTTAAAGGTAAAGAGTTTGCTTGTGTAACTTTACCAACTGCAGTAGAAATGAAACCTGACGTAGCGTTATTTTCTGCTGGAGGAAGCACTTCTTTAGACTGGGCTCCAAAATTTGCTGAAGTAGGTACAACGGTTATCGATAACTCTTCTGCTTGGCGTATGGATCCTACTAAGAAATTAGTAGTTCCTGAAATTAATGGAGACGTTTTAACTGCTGAAGATAAAATTATTGCAAACCCTAACTGTTCTACGATTCAAATGGTAATGGCGTTAGGTCCTTTACACAAGAAATATAACATGAAGCGTGTTGTCGTTTCTACATACCAATCTGTTTCTGGTACTGGTGTAAAAGCGGTACAACAATTAGAAAACGAGATTGCTGGTATCGAAGGAGAAATGGCTTACCCATACCCAATCGGAAGAAACGCTTTACCTCACTGTGATATTTTTATGGATAACGGATACACAAAAGAGGAAATGAAATTGGTAAAAGAGCCTAAGAAAATTTTAGGTGACGATTCTTTCGACGTTACTGCAACGGCTGTTCGTATTCCAACTGCTGGTGGTCACTCTGAAGCGGTTAACGTGGAATTCGAAAATGACTTCGAATTGGCTGAAGTTCGTGAAATTTTAGCAGCTACTCCTGGTGTAATTGTACAGGATGATCCTGCAACAAACGCGTACCCTATGCCAATCTTTGCCCACGAAAAAGACGAAGTATTCGTAGGTCGTATCCGTCGTGATGAGTCTAAAGCAAACACATTAAATATGTGGATTGTTGCGGACAACTTACGCAAGGGAGCTGCAACAAACACTATTCAAATTGCTGAGTATTTAGTAGAAAAAGGAATTCTTGCTTAAGCACAAGATGTCCTAAAATCATAAAAAGAGGCTATTCAATAATTCGAATAGCCTCTTTTGTTTTATACGACTAAGAGTAAATATAAGGCACACCTCCCCCGAGGTGCAGCTTTAACAATCTGTAAACTAATTATGGTTTAATTGTATATAAAATTTGGTTTTCCTTCTTTACATTCTACGGCATCTGGCATTTTAGCAATGCTACAATCACTAATCACTCCAAATAGTTTATTACCCTCTTTTTCAGTAGTATTATACTCTTCTATTTTCCCTAATAAACCTGTTTTTCCTAAAGATATAGGATACGCTAAATATTCCCATGGACCACCACATGGCTTGCTTCCAAAAGCTATAACCTTCCAATCATTTCCATTTTCGCAAGAAATCGCATCGATCATAGCTACTATCTCCTTTCTTTTATCCTTTATAAATTTTAGATAATCATCTTTATCGTTTGGTATTTCTATATTGGCTTTCCCTTTTTCGATGGTAATAGACTTCTCGTATCCTTCAATATTCAAAGTAATCTTGCCGTAGTCTCCAAATAAGGTGTCTACATTAAAAAAATCTGTTCTCCAATTAAATGCCTTACACAGCTCTTCATTTTTAAAACTCAGCTTTAGGTTTCTTTGAATTGGAAAAGATTCCATAACAACCCCAGCATCTATTAATTCTGTGACCCAAGTTTCCCCAGAGCATCCTCCTGCTTTAATTTCTATACTTAGGCATTTTCCATTCCAGGTAACATCGGAAATTTCGTATCCTTTTGTTTCTGTTTTCGCATATAAATCGGCATTTACAATAGCTGATTTATCACAGATACTATTATTAATCTTAGGATATATAATTCTTGGGTTCGTCGCTTCTTTTAAAATGCTTTTACATTTGATACTTTCATCGTCAATCCCTCCACTTCTTTGACAAATTCTTTCCCCATTACAATTAAAAATTTCAAAACTAGAATCTATACATTCTACTAGAGCGCAGTAATCTAATACAATGATTTGTTCGTCCTTGTAATCATAAAGTTTTATTTCTGCATCAATACTATTTACCCGAGGGTTTTTAAAAGTTTCAATTAACTTGTTTAACCAATCTAATTCAGGTATAGGAGTACCATTACATGACAATACAGATTCACAGCTAACGGCTGGCGATAATTCCCATTTTCCTTTTTTACATAAAAATGGTAATGTGTTTACACATTTAGTTTCATTTTCTGTTTCACAATTACATCCCTTATCACTTCCGAATTCAGCAAGATCCAAATTTTGCTCTGGTGAAAAACATTTCTCCTCATTAGCTCCATCATCATTTGCTTCACAAGCAATATTTGCTATAACTAGAAAAGTAAGTAGTATTCTAATAAGTAATTTCATAAGGCTATTTTTTTGATACACCTATAAGATGCTGAACGTACTAAAAGGTTGCATTAAAATATTTTTTTTAACGAAACGCAACCTTTCATAATCCTTTGTATCTTAATTTAGAGCTAAACTTTTATAAGAGTTAAATACCACGCATTTGGTATAAAACAGTGCATTTTTGGAACTAGACCAACTAATACGACAATGTCAAGAATACGAGCCTAGAGCGCAACAACAGCTTTATAAGATTCTTGCGCCCCAACTTTTCGGGATTTGCATGAAATATTGTAAAGAAAAAGCACTTGCAGAAGATCTATTTCAAGAGGCTTTTATTACGATTTTCAAAAAAATTGACTCTTATAAGTTTAAAGGTTCTTTTGAAGGTTGGGCTAAACGTATTACGGTAAATACCGTACTGAGTTATTTTAGAAAGCATCAGTATTTCGAAACAATCGAAGAAAATCGGCATATAGATGAAACTTTAGACGAACCCTTAGAAACAAATAGATTTACATTAGATGAACTTTTAGAAATGATACATTGTTTACCCCCAAAATATCGTATCGTATTTAGTATGTACGTTCTCGATGATTTCTCACATCAAGAAATCGCAGAAGCTTTAGATATTACTGTAGGAACTTCGAAATCGAACCTTTCGAGAGCAAGGGTTCTTTTACAAAAAGAAGTACTACAAAGAAAAAAAGTATTAGACCTTGAGTAAAGAGCAGCAACATATCGATCAGGTTTTTAAAGAAGGATTTCAAAATTTTGAAATGCCACCTTCTGATGCGCTGTGGGATAACATTTCCAAACAAATACCCCAAAAGAAAAAGAAACAATCACGTTTAATTGTTCTATTTCCATTAGGTATAGCTGCTTCTTTAACACTATTGTTTTTGCTTTTCAAGAATACTAGTCCAGTTATAGAGCCTAATACATCTTTGGTAATGGATTGGGAAGATAGTCCTTGTCCTGAAGATGCTAAAGCACCTTTATTCAACAATAGAATAGAAAATATTGCTTCGTATTCTAAAGACACCTTAATTTCTAAATCAAAGGTTACCGTAGCGAACAGACGACAAAAGGAGATATCAAAGACAAATTTCACGAACATTCAAACCAAAGAAATAATTGCTTCAGTACTACCAGATAAAAATATCAAAACATCAAAATCTACTTTAATTACGTCTGAAAATAGCAATACCATAACTACTACAAATCCTGATTTAGAAACACAAAAAATCAAAGAAGAAGTACTACTCGAAATTCTTTCGGAACAAAAAGAAGAAATCACTGAGCAAGGAATTCCTTTAGATACATTACCGAATGAAACTCCAGAACAAGAATCTATAAAAAAAGACCACTGGAGTATACAACCTCAAATCGCGGCTTTGGATTACAATGCTTTAAGTGGAGGTTCTAGCTTTGGTAATAGCTTAGATAACCAGAATTACGATAGTGAAACAAGTTATGGTGTAAAAATCGCCTACCATGCGAGTTCGAAATGGAGTATTCGTGCAGGTATTAATACAGCCAACTTTAATATCAATACTAATGTAGAAAGTTCATTTGAATTTGGTACCATACAAGGTTTCTTAGAAGAGAATAGAAGTCCAGTTTTAGAAAGTCCTTCTGTCACAGATTCATCTAATGATAGTCCCGTGTTGTCGCCATCTCCCGATAGTCCAAATGAACCAAGGTCAGGAGAAAATACGGATGACCCTCCTTTAGTAAACGAAGGTAACTCGTTAGATTCTTTTTCAAGTGGAAATGTTCGTCAACAGATTAATTATTTAGAAATACCTCTAGAAATTACGTATCAGATTCTCGATAAGAAAATAGGCTTATCAGCAATAGGAGGTGTCAGTACTTTTATCTTAACCAAAAATGAAAGCGATATAACTTTTGACAATAATCAATCTAGAGATCTAGGAAACCAATTGATTAATGTAAATAATACAGTATTCTCGAATAATTTCGGTTTAGGGATTCAATACAAAATCACAGAAAAACTACGATTAAACATAGAGCCTACTGTAAAGATTCAGTGGAATGCTTTTAATGCAGATACTGAATTCCGTCCTTATATTTTTGGGATATATTCAGGTATTAGTTTGAGATTGTAGTGAATACGAAGCTATTTATTACTTAAAATCAAAGAGTTACCATAAATTTCTTCGTCACCCTGAACTCGTTTCAGGGTCTCATAAAGAGATTAAAATACCTAGATATCCTATGAGATGCTGAAATAAATTCAGCATGACGCATTTCTGATTTTCAAAATACATTCCAAATTATAGGAATTTAAAATCTTGTATAATCTTCCAATTTCATTCATTAGACGTTATTTTTACAGGAAATCTTAGCAAATGCTTTCGGTAGATCATATCACTTTCAAATACAAAGACCAGAATACGCTAAACGATATTTCTTTTCAACTAAAAAAAGGAAGCCATTTGGCAGTAATGGGAGAAAGTGGATGTGGAAAAAGTACACTTCTAAAAGCAATTTATGGCTTATTAGATTTAGAATCTGGATCTATTTGTTATCAAGAAGAAGAATTATTTGGACCAGAACAGCACTTAGTTCCTGGGCATCCGTTTATGAAGTTCCTTACACAA
>CALFUO010000116.1 GCA_937929895.1 uncultured Aquimarina sp. | reverse complement strand
ATTACTTAGCTAAAATTAGTGATCGAAGTAAAGAACTCTATTTTCACAATCTCACAGTCGGTCAATACCAATTACAACTTTTAGAAGAGAATCCTAATACTTCTCTCAGAAACCAAGTTTTCTATCGTCAAGATTATATGGATGAGTTTGAAAAAATTTGGACTAAACAAGCTGAATTCTATTCTGAACTCAACGAAGACTTAAAAAAGCAGGTTAAAAATGAGATAATTTTTTACCAGAGAAGATTAAAATCCCAGAAAGGTTTAGTCTCTATTTGTGAGCTCGAAAGTTTTAAAAAGAAAATTATTATAAATGACAAAGAAATCGAAAAAACAATAGGTCCAAAAGTTGCTCCGAAGTCCTCTCCTATTTTTCAAACTACTAAAACTTGGGAAAGTATTAATATGATAAGACTTACCCACGTAAACACAAACGAAGAACTTGTACTTGACAATGAATTGCGGCATGAATTATATGACAAGCTACAATTAGTTGATCATTTAAAAGCGAATGAGCTACTTCGATTTTTAAAAGAGCGAACTGATATTAATCCAAAGCTTTGGAAATGTAATATCGAAAAGATTGAAGGAAATAGAACTACCTCTCTATTCATAAAGACTTTTTTAAGCCTTCTTGAAAATGATGGCATACCCGTTTTGAACACCAAAGCTAATTTTCGACAAACCCTAGCGTATTTAAAAGAACATTTCGATAATAAAAATATAGATACCAATATTCTTGAACTCGACTTTTCGTTAACAGGAAATGATTTTGCAAAACAACCAGCTTATGAAATTTGGCATTTATTGTATTCTTATGAGGGAGATGAATCTATTTCTGGTACTGAAAGTCTAATAGAGAAATTAAAAAAGGCCTATGGATTTCCCGAAACTTATGCCAAACAAATAGCTAAAATAAGTTTCAATACCGAATATGGTAACCTTAGCGTAAAAGCGTTACGAAAAATATTACCTCATTTAGAAGATGGTTTTATGTATCATGAAGCTTGTACAAAGGCTGGCTACAATCATTCAAACTCTATTACTAAAGAAGAAAATGATAAACGAATTTTGCTAGACACTATCCCGACTATCAAAAAAAATGCGCTTAGAAATCCTGTTGTAGAAAAGATTTTAAACCAAATGATCCATGTTATCAATCAGATTATTGCTCATCCTGAAATGGGTAGACCCGATGAAATAAGGATCGAGATGGCACGGGAACTGAAGAATAACGCTAAAAAAAGGAAAGAACTAACATCTTCCATAAAAAAAGCAACAGAACAAAATATAAAAGATCGCCTCTATTTACAAAAAGAAATTGGGTTAAAACATGTAAGCCGTAAAGATTTAATCAAATACAAATTGTACAAAGAATTGAAGCCTTTAGGCTATGAAACGCCATATTCGGGCACTTATATAGAAGTAAAAGATCTTTTCTTTTCTAATAAATTCGATGTTGAACATATTATTCCTCAATCTCTCGTCTTCGATGATTCTTTTTCGAACAAAACTCTAGAATTAAGAGACGTTAATTTAGAAAAAGGAAATCAAACAGCTATTGATTATTGTATTCAAAAAGGAAAAGAAACTGAATTTAAGCAAAGAGTTCTCGAACTAAAGAAAGCGAATACCATAGGTTACTCTAAGTTTCAAAAATTGTTACAACCAAAATCGGAAATTGGAGATGGTTTTATCAATAGAGATTTAAATAATACTGCATACATAGCAAAAAAAGCAATGGAAATTACTTTTTCAGTATGTAAAAGTGTCCTAAGTACTAATGGAAAAATTACCAATAGACTACGAAATGATTGGGGGTTAGTCGATGTGTTAAAAGAATTAAATTGGGAAAAATACCAACAGCTAGGACTAACCTACACAATCACTAATAAAGAAGGGAAAGAATTAAAACGTATTAAAGATTGGACCAAAAGAAATGACCATAGACATCATGCTATGGATGCTATTGCCGTAGCGTTTACAAGAAGTGAATTTATACAATACCTAAGCCACCTAAATGCAAAAAATCAAAATGATACTTTAGGTAATGCTGTTAAAGGAATTGAAAAAAAATACTTGTATCGTAACAAACAAAATAACCTAAAATTCAAAAAGCCTTTTCCTGAAGTACGAAAATCTAGCTTAGAGCACTTATCTAAAACACTCATTTCTTTTAAAGCTAAAAATAAAGTAGCTACTAGGAATACGAATACCTCTAAAATAAAAAATGGGACTTTAAAAAAAGTACAACTTACCCCAAGGGGGCAACTTCATCTACAACAGGTTTACGGTAAATCGATAATTAAAAAGGTAATATTTGAAAAGGTCGATGGTAAAATGAACCTTGATAAAATTGAAACCGTTACCGATACAAAATTGCAGCAGGCATTAAAACAAAGGCTTTATCAATACGACAATGATCCTAGAAAAGCTTTTACTGGAAAAAACTCGTTGAAAAAAAATCCAATATTTTTTGGAGACACACTGACTGAAATCCCCGAAAAGGTAAAATGTGTTAAAGAAGAAGTGCACTTTACGATTAGAAAACCTATAACTCATGAACTTCGAGTAGAAAAGGTAATAGATAAAGGAATACAGCGAATTTTACAAAAACGTTTAACTGAATTTGATGGTGATCCAAAAAAGGCATTCATCAATCTAGATGATAATCCCATTTGGTATGATGCTACAAAAACGAAGGCTATCAAAAGAGTTACTATTGAGGGGATATCTAATGCTATCTCCTTACACGAAGCAAAAGACCACCTTGGTAAACAAATTACTAAAGACGGTAAACAAATACCTGTTGATTACGTAAGTACTGGCAACAACCATCATGTAACTATTTACGAAAATAACGATGGCCAATTGAGTGACGACATTACTAGTTTCTTCAAAGCCCTAATACGAAAGACCGAAAAGTTCCCCATCATAAACACTACAAATAAAAATGGAGATCTAATTAAGTTTTCTTTGAAACAAAACGAAATGTTTATAGTGTTAAATGGCAAATTAAATAGAAATGACATTAAAGTTAACAAGTCTATAACTGAAGAAATATCAAAACAACTATTTAGAGTTCAAAAGATTTCTAGAGTAGAATATGGCAATAGTGTTGTTAGAGATTATGTCTTTAGACATCATTTAGACACTACTACTGAGACAAAAAAAGAATTGAAAAATATTACTTGGATAGCTTTAAAAAGTTTGAATGCATTAAAAAATTATGTCAAAGTTCGTATTAATCATCTAGGAGAAATTGTACACATAGGAGAATACTAATAGTTATGGTAAAACGAACATTATTTTTCAGTAATCCCGCTTATCTAAGTACAAAAAACGAGCAGTTAGTTGTAAAATTCCCTGATGAGACTAAAGCGATTAAGACCATACCTGTAGAAGACATCGGTTATATCATATTAGAAAACCAACAAATCACATTAACTAATGGATTGATAATGAAATTAGTTCAAAATAAAGCAGCTATTATAAGCTGTGATAGTCAACACTTACCCTGTAGCTTGCTACAACCTTTGGTAGGACATAGTGAACAGACCGAACGTTATCGACATCAACTGAATGCAAGCGTCCCTATAAACAAAAATCTTTGGCAACAAATTGTTAGTACTAAGATTAAAAACCAAGCACAGGTACTAATTACCCTAAAAAGACCTCTCGGAAGATTACTAGAATGGGGCACTCAAGTAAAAAGTGGAGATGCCGATAATCACGAAGCTTATGCTGCTGCACATTATTTTCAACATATTTTCAATATCGAGGGTTTTAGCAGAAATCAAAGTAGGTCTTCTCCTCTATCGTTACCCCCTAACAATTTATTGAATTATGGCTATGCCATATTACGGGCCGTAGTTGCTAGAGCAATCGTTAGTAGTGGAATGCTACCCTCTATAGGTATATTTCACAAAAATAAGTATAATGCTTTTTGCCTAGCTGACGATCTTATGGAAGCCTATCGGCCATTTGTAGATTTTTTAGTGAATGATATTGTAGAAAATGAGTCGTGTATCTACCAATTGAATACTAGCCTAAAAACAAAACTGCTAAAAATACCAACACTAGATGTTGTAATTGATGGAAAAAAAAGCCCTCTAATGAATGCCATCAGTAGGACTACCCAAAGCTTGTACGATTGTTATTCGGGAAATAGTCGAAAACTATTGCTTCCTACTTTTTAAAAAGAACTAAAATGTATGAAGATCATTATTCTAGACTAAATCAATATAGATGTATGTGGGTACTTGTATTTTTCGACTTACCAACAGAAACAAGAAAAGATCGTAGGATTGCTACTAAATTCAGAAAAACTCTTTTAGACGATGGTTTTGGTATGTTCCAGTTTTCTATTTATACTAGATTCTGTGCGAGTCGAGAAAATGCTGCCGTACATATTAAAAGAACCAAAAGTAACCTCCCTAAACATGGTAAAGTATGTATTATGCAAGTTACCGATAAACAATTTGGGATGATTGAACTCTTTCATGGTCAAAAAGAAATTCCACCAGAAGCACCCAATCAACAATTAGAGCTTTTTTAAAATCAAAAAACGATAATTCGAGAATAAACATTCACCGAAATTATCGTTTTTCTAAGTTTAAAACCAAAGGCTTAGCACCTTTAAAATCTAGGGATCCGAAAGGTATCCTGTGAATCCTCACATAAAAATAGAACTTTGAAAGCAATTCACAACACGAACTGCCATAACCTTAGTATTCAAAAACCTGTGAATCCTCACATAAAAATAGAACTTTGAAAGCAATTCACAACTCTATGGTTGAGAAGATAATAGCTAAAGATCCTGTGAATCCTCACATAAAAATAGAACTTTGAAAGCAATTCACAACTAGCAGCCCCTCCTGCATCTTCACCAGCTCCCTGTGAATCCTCACATAAAAATAGAACTTTGAAAGCAATTCACAACGGTAATCGAACCTTCATAAACAGGTGCTGGCCTGTGAATCCTCACATAAAAATAGAACTTTGAAAGCAATTCACAACAAAATAACCATTATTTTTATAAGCATTTAGCCTGTGAATCCTCACATAAAAATAGAACTTTGAAAGCAATTCACAACATATGCTCTGTTACTTGTATGCACTCGACCTGTGAATCCTCACATAAAAATAGAACTTTGAAAGCAATTCACAACTAGCGTAAAACACGCATGGTGTATGATTGTCCTGTGAATCCTCACATAAAAATAGAACTTTGAAAGCAATTCACAACCATATGCTCTGTTACTTGTATGCACTCGACCTGTGAATCCTCACATAAAAATAGAACTTTGAAAGCAATTCACAACCTACTTGCTCCGATAAATCGTCCTCATAAGCCTGTGAATCCTCACATAAAAATAGAACTTTGAAAGCAATTCACAACAGTCTTAGCTATGCTAATTGGCTTCGTTTTCCTGTGAATCCTCACATAAAAATAGAACTTTGAAAGCAATTCACAACTTTATAGCCACAGTACAGACTTTAGCTAGGCCTGTGAATCCTCACATAAAAATAGAACTTTGAAAGCAATTCACAACGTGTATTTCGTCGATTTATTGTTGCATACACCTGTGAATCCTCACATAAAAATAGAACTTTGAAAGCAATTCACAACTTTACAACAGGTAAATACTTAAAAAGACTGCCTGTGAATCCTCACATAAAAATAGAACTTTGAAAGCAATTCACAACTGAACTGGCTTAGTCTTTTTTACTTCGTTACCTGTGAATCCTCACATAAAAATAGAACTTTGAAAGCAATTCACAACTAACCTTTTCCGAAGGTGTTAGGTCTTTTACCTGTGAATCCTCACATAAAAATAGAACTTTGAAAGCAATTCACAACGGTGCGGAGCTTTACAAGTGGGGGATTTACCTGTGAATCCTCACATAAAAATAGAACTTTGAAAGCAATTCACAACTCCAATGCAATCGACCTGTCAGCAACTCTACCTGTGAATCCTCACATAAAAATAGAACTTTGAAAGCAATTCACAACAAGTACATACGATTACGACGAAACGGATAACCTGTGAATCCTCACATAAAAATAGAACTTTGAAAGCAATTCACAACCGTCTTGTTGGTCAAAATCCTTTTTATCTGCCTGTGAATCCTCACATAAAAATAGAACTTTGAAAGCAATTCACAACCATTACTCTTCTTTCAATTCATTCTTTAAGCCTGTGAATCCTCACATAAAAATAGAACTTTGAAAGCAATTCACAACAAAAGTGTTTGCCATGTATTACTTGGAAAAGAAACCACAAATACAATTCTTTTTATTATGAAATGAGTTAAATTTACCAATAATCCCTTGTCAATACGAAATAGCAAGTTCTTTTAAGGTTACTGGCTACCCAACTAATAAGTATTGTCAACAAAGAAAATATCATCTCTTTTTACTAAAAAAGATACAAGTATACTATTTACGATTTAATAAATAGCGAGATACAAAAAGCATTATAATAAGTTAATTTATGAGAAAAGCAAGCTACATACTATTCTTATATCTTTTTTATTCCTGTACTATGTATGCTCAGGATACAATGGTAAGTTCCGAGAGCAGTCACAACAAGTACGATTCATGGGATTCAACCAATTATAAAACAGGAGAAACACCTAAATGCTTCAAAATAGCACCTGTATTTGATTACAAATTGAATAATTTTTTTAAAATCCAAAATATCAGCAAAAAAACAGATGCCGTTATAAAACTGATTAGAAAAGATATTCCTAATAAAAAAGAAGCAACATATCGAATTCACTATATAGAAAGAAACACTAATTACTTTCTTAAAAATATTCCTGCAGGAAAATATTTCCTTAAAATAGCTTATGGTTCTGATTGGAAAGAAGACTGTGATGAAGGTAATTGCAAGGGGTTATTTACACAACATAAAAAATTTGAAAAAGGTGGTCAAATCTTAGATTTTTATCCCATTAAAACAGAGGAGGGTAAAACAGAAATACCAAATTATCAAATGACTTTGGATGTAGATCAGGTCATACAATTAGACGACGAATGGTACTATCACGATTTTGACACACCAAATGAGGCTCAAAACAACTAAGGCTCTATAATTTTAAAACCATTAAAATTTAGCGTTTATTTAAGAAATCATATCAGTAGAGATCATTGTATTTTAATCTTTATATGTAAATTTGTATTTCAATTTTAGGGATAGATTTGACTGATTGCAACCCTTTTTCGAATATTTCGAAATAAATAATGCTAAAGCAGTGTAAACTTCTTCGGCTTGTTGCGTCTTACTTCCCGACAAAAACAAATTACAGATGTCATATTTATTTACTTCAGAAAGTGTTTCGGAAGGACACCCAGATAAGATTGCAGATCAAATTAGTGATGCTCTTATCGACAACTTTTTAGCTTTTGATCCTGAATCTAAAGTAGCTTGTGAGACATTGGTTACCACTGGTCAAGTCGTCTTGGCAGGAGAGGTAAGGTCAAAGACTTACTTAGACGTTCAGAAAATCGCTCGTGATACCATTAACAAAATTGGATACACAAAAGGAGAATACATGTTCGACGGAAACTCGTGCGGAGTACTTTCTGCAATACACGAACAAAGTCAAGATATCAACCAAGGGGTAGATCGTGGTAGTAAAGAAGAACAAGGTGCAGGTGACCAAGGTATGATGTTCGGTTATGCCACTAAGGAAACTGAAAACTATATGCCTTTAGCTTTAGATTTATCACATAAAATCTTAATTGAGCTCGGCAAATTACGTCGCGAATCTAAAGAGATTACATATTTAAGACCAGATGCAAAAGCACAGGTTACCATCGAATATAGTGACGACAACGTGCCACAACGTATAGATGCTATTGTAGTTTCTACCCAACATGATAATTTCGACAGTGACGAGACTATGTTAACTAAGATTCGTGAAGACATTGTAAACATCTTAATCCCTCGTTTAAAAGCATTATTACCAGAAAACATTGCTGCTTTGTTTAACAACGAAATCAAATATCACATTAACCCTACGGGAAAATTTGTAATTGGAGGCCCACACGGTGATTCAGGACTTACGGGGCGTAAAATTATTGTGGATACTTACGGAGGAAAAGGAGCACATGGTGGTGGAGCTTTTTCTGGTAAAGATCCTAGTAAAGTGGACCGTTCTGCAGCATATGCTACTAGACATATCGCTAAGAACTTAGTTGCTGCAGGTATTGCGGATGAAATTTTAGTACAAGTTTCCTACGCCATTGGTGTAGTAGAGCCTATGGGAATCTATGTAAATACTTACGGAACCGCAAAAATAGAGTTAACAGATGGTGAAATCGCAGCTAAAGTTTCTGAGATTTTCGACATGCGTCCTTTTGCTATCGAAGAGCGTTTAAAACTACGTAATCCTATTTATAGCGAAACGGCAGCGTATGGACATATGGGACGAGAAAGCGAAGTGGTAACAAAAACATTTACTCAACCCGATGGCAACACCATTACAACCGAAGTAGAGTTATTTACTTGGGAAAAGTTAGACTTTGTAGACAAGGTAAAAACTGCTTTTTTATAAATTCTATTTATAAAGCACAAAAAAGGTTCTCTAAAAGTACATATCTTACGACATTCTAAATTTATTTCAGAATATCGAGTTTAAAGACTTTTTAGAGAACCTTTTCTATTTCTGTACTAATAAATACGCACACTCTTTACTTGAGTATTAGCTTCAAAATCATTTAAGCTCAATACCTCTTTGTCTGAATTATAGCTTATAGAAGCGTCCACATACCCATTCTTATCAATTATAAATTGAGTATTACCTAAAGAAGGTGATTCTACCACCACCTTATCACTTACATAAGTATACCAAACTTTAGCATCGGGATAAGCACTTGTAATATCCGATAACGTACTTCCCACACCCATTCCCGAATTCGTTTTGATTTCTGGTGAATATACTGTTAACTCTTGTGTCGATTTACCATCCTTAGATTTCTGAACAGCGAATAAAACTTTTCCTTCTGACTTAATGATACTGGACTCAACAGTCTCTGTTCCTTCTGCTGTCTTTTTAATAATATTTTTAACATCAGATTTTAGAGGTGCAAATTGTGCTGGATAGGCTTGACCTACCTTAAACTTACCTACACCTGTTTCTGTTATTTTTAACGTCCCTACATTAAAACTTCTCCATGCATTAGAAATCTTAGCGGGCTCTACTTTTTTAACAGGGGTCTCTGCTACAGCGGTCTGCTCTTTCTTATCTGCACAACTTATCATACCGATAAAGCTGCAAAACAGAATGAATTGATTTATTCTCATAATAAAATTTGTGTTGATTTATAGTAACTAAAGATAGTACCTTTGTCGATCAAATCACACATTATGTCAAAAATTCTTTGCATCGAAACAAGCTCAACTAACTGTTCTGTAGCTGTTTACAAAAACAACACCTTGATTTCACTAAAAGAAGACAACGATAAAGGCTACTCCCATGCAGAGAATTTACACGTCTTTATTGAAGCTGTTTTGCAAGATGCAGAGATAAAAAAAATGGATTTAGATGCCATAGCTGTTAGTAAAGGCCCTGGATCGTACACGGGCTTAAGAATAGGCGTTTCCACGGCTAAAGGCTTATGCTATGCATTAGATATCCCTCTAATTAGTATTAACACCTTAGAAAGTCTAGCTCAGCAAACCAGCAATGAAGAAGGTTACATTATCCCTATGCTGGATGCCAGAAGAATGGAAGTATATACTATGATCCTAAATAACAAACATCAAATACTAGAGAAGACAAGTGCTAAAATACTTGACGAAAATAGTTACTCTAAATATTTAGAAAAAGGCAAATGCTATTTCCTTGGGAATGGATCTAATAAATTTTCTGAAATCATCGACCACCCTAACGCGATTTTTATAGATGACAAAATACCATCTGCAAAAGAAATAGGGTTATTAGCTATAAACAGCTTCTCTAACAGTACTTTTGAAGATGTAGCGTACTTTGAGCCATTTTACCTAAAAGACTTTCAAACTACACCTCCTAGAAAGAAATAACACTATTTCAAACTACGATCAATCTCAAAAGATATACGTTCTACAATATCTTTTTTGTAACCTATTTCATAGAATTTGACCACTCCTTTCTTATCCAAAACAATATTGGTAGGATAAGTTGTTACATGGTACTTTTCTGCTAACCAACGACCATCGGCAATCATTTTAAATTTAAAATCGTACTTATCCGTAAACTTTGCCGCCTTGTAGGTTGGGTCAAGAGAAATAGAGATAAATTCTACATCTTTACTCTTTTCGTATTTTTGGTACAATGTATTCAGTTTAGGCATCTCTTTTACACATGCTGGACATTTTGCAAAACCAAAATTCAACACTAAAGCCTTTCCATTAAATTGAGATTTAGATATCTTTTCTCCATCAATTGTTAAAGCTTTAAACGATGCTCCTTTTTTCCCAATCTCTTCTAGGCTTTTTAACCTCTGTTTTTCTTCTCTTTCTTTACGCTCTTGTTTTATTTGTGCATAAGTCTTAACATCAAACCCCTCTAAAGAAAATAACTCATCAGGTAAATCCTCGTACGAAATATTTGTAGCTGTAGCAATATAACCTCCGAGTTTTGTATTAGAACCCGTAAACTGCAATAAAAAACCATCTACATCCCATCCTCTACAAAATCTAAGCCCCATTTCTTTGGTAACTAAAAGCTCTCTATCTAAACCTTTAAAAGAAGCTTTTATTCTATCACAACTATAACCTTTCAACTCTTTTTTCTTTTCAAGTAAAATCAAGGTAGTATCTTTTTTCGGGATTTTAAAAGGGTAATTTGTAGCCTGTTTAGACGATTCCTTGACATAACAATAATAGAACTGTTCTTTTGCATAATCGTATAATGTATAATGAGACTTATTATAATATTCAGATTTATTAAAGACTCTTCTTTCAACTAACTTGTCACCTTTAACACTAATTACAATCTCATTTAAAACAGAAGTAGATTCTTTCTCTTCTTCGGTTAACTCTCTATCGTATTTGACTTCATAATGAATAACTATATCGCTTTCTACGTTTTTTCCGTTAGGATATCTCCAAGCCGATTCTTGAGCTGTTAGAAACTTAACTACATAAAAAAATAACGATATAACTATAAATACCTTCATTGTGCTAATATAAAAAAATACACATAACTAAAAAAAGCCAGTCATTCGACTGGCTTTCAATATATATTTTAAGATTTAATTCTTAGAAATCCCAAGCTTTATATCCATTTTTAAATACTTCGTAAACATATCCACCTTCCGTAAGTAAGATAAATATTAAGTAGCTTACCAAGAAAATACCCGTCCATACTACAGAACGTCTTAATCCTTTAGTTTCACCTTCCATGTGCATAAATGCCCATGTAATTAAATATGCTTTATATAATGTAAGAATTATAAAAATCCAGTTCAAGATTTTCATTCCTAAAACCACCGTTTCTAATGCCTCTGGCTTAAAGATACCAAAAACAACCTCTACGATAGTTACTGCAGAAAGTAACCAAAATACGTTCCAAATTCTTTTAGTTCCAGATTCGTGGTGTGCTGCTGCGTCGTGTCCCATTGTGTCTCTTTTAAAATCTTTAAATTATACTAAGTAGAAGAATGTAAATACAAATACCCATACTAAATCTACAAAGTGCCAGTATAATCCTACTTTCTCTACCATCTCGTAGTGACCTCTCTTTTCGTAAGTTCCTAATAACACATTAAAGAAAATAATGATGTTAATTAACACCCCTGTAAATACGTGAAATCCGTGAAATCCGGTAATAAAGAAGAAGAAATCTGCAAATAATGGACTTCCGTACTCATTTCTAATTAGATTCGCTCCATTAACAACTAAAGCAGCATCTTTTTCTAATTTAGCAATAGAAGCAGTTCTAGATAAAATAGTCTTATCTCCATTTTCATCTAAAATCTGAGTTCTTACCAGTACATTAGGATTAGCTTTAAAGCCTTTAATAACTTCTTCGACTGTAAATTCTGGCAATGCAGCTTCTTTTACAAACCATAAACCGTTTTTACGTTCGTGACGTTCTCTTACCTGAGGTTGAGGAATCGCTAAATCAGCAACTTTTACTCTATGACCATCTTTATCAACGAATTGTAAGATTTGTCTTCCTTTAGTTTCGATTGCGCCGTATTCTCCTTTGATAAAGTTTTTCCACTCCCAAGCCTGAGAACCTAAGAAGATAAAACCTCCTAAAATAGTTAACGCCATATAAGTAACTACTTTACCTTTCTTCATATGATGACCTGCGTCTACAGCCAAAACCATAGTTACAGAAGAGAAGATTAAGATAAATGTCATTAATGCTACATAATACATAGGCGCATCTACACCGTGTAAAAATGGAAAGTGATTAAAAACTTCATCTGCAATCGGCCATGAATCGATAAATTTAAATCTCGAAAAACCGTAGGCTGCTAAGAATCCTGAGAATGTAAGCGCATCAGACAAAATGAAGAACCACATCATCATTTTACCATAGCTAGCTTTCAATGGTTGAACGCCTTCGCCTCCACCCCAAACATTTCCTTCAGTTCCTGTGTTAAGAACAGTTGTACTCATATTTTAAAAAACTATTTTTTTCTAATGTTGCAAAAGTAAGGATTGCAAAATAATATCCCTACATAAATAACAAAAAACCGAATAGATATACCCACAAAACATCAACAAAATGCCAATACATTTCTGCAAGTTGTACTCCTAAGTAATTTTCTTGTGTATATCTTCCTTTTAAATGCTTTACAAATACTGTCAACAACACTATAATCCCTCCGAATATATGAAGTAAGTGAACAAAGACTATGGCGTATATAAATGAAGTAGTTACAGTAGCTGCACTTCCTGTTGGATAAAATCCTTGAGCTATAATTTCTCCAAATCCTTTAAACTGGAGTACTACAAATAAGACTGCGCTCGCAACAGTAGCTAACAACAACGTTGTTGCTTGTGATCTTTTCCCTTCCTTGATAGATTTCTTAAAAAGAAAAAACAAAACACTTGTGATTATAATAACCCCGAGACTTACATAGAAATACTGAGGGAAAACAAAATCCTCTATCCAATCTTTTCTTTCCGAACTTACAATATAAGCACTTGTCAATCCTGCAAAAGTCATGAACATACTAAGCATGGCAAACCACATAATGTTCTTTTTCGCTCTAGCGGTTTTCTGTTCTATCGTTCCTTCTGTTAAATCCATTTTTTAACATTAAACTAACGGCAATACACCCTTAGTATTTATTTAATTGAATATAAATTTATCTACTACGTAAGCTATTTGAATCAAACTAATATAACTTACACTTACTAACATCAGCTTCTTAGCATCTTCCGATGTTTTAGTTTTTGACAAAACTATTCCCTTTTGCAACATCCACACCCCTAATAACAATACTATAACAGCTGTATAAATTGTAATATGTAAAGTTCCTGTTTTTCCAAAAACTGGTAGTACTGAACACACTATAGTCCAAATAGAATAGAGAATAATTTGATTTACGGTTATCTTATCTTTCTTCCCTGTAGGAAGCATATAAAACCCACCTTTTTTATAATCGTCATATAAAAACCAACCTATTGCCCAAAAATGAGGAAATTGCCAGAAGAACTGAATCATAAATAGAGTACCTGCCTCTATTCCAAAATTCCCTGTTGCTGCTACCCATCCTAACATAAATGGAATTGCCCCTGGTATCGCCCCTACAAATACAGCTAAAGGTGTTTTCGTCTTAAGTGGTGTATAAACACTAGTATAAAGAAATATAGATATTGCTCCAAACATCGCAGACTTGGCATTTAACACATATAATAATGTGATACCTAGTATGGTTAAAGCCACTGCAATGGTTAATGCTGTATTAATCGGCATACGACCGCTGGCCACTGGACGATTTTTAGTTCGATCCATTAGCTTATCTAAATCGCGCTCTATTACTTGATTAAAAGCATTTGAAGCTCCAACCATGGCATAACCACCGACACAGAGAAAAAATAAATCTAAAAAATCTATAGTATCTACTGCTAGTAAATACCCTGCTATAGATGAGAATAACACATAAACAGATAGCTTTACTTTTGTCAGCTCGGCAAAATCTTTAATGAAATTCGTTGTATGTGTTGTATCGAAAGAAATGGACAATGCGATAAAATTAAGCGCTTAAATTCGGGCGACAAAGATATAGTATACCCATGTTACAAACAAAACGAATAAGACGGGATTAACATATGTATTTTTTCAGCAAGCAAAAAACCTTGCACTCTCGTACAAGGTTTATAGTATTGAATATATTTTGAAAGTTTACTCTACACGGAAAGTAATTGGTTTTGTAAACGTCATCGATACAGGCTTTTTTCTTTGTTTACCTGGAGTCATCTTCGGTAACAAGTTAGCTACACGAATAGCCTCTTGCTGTAATTTTGGATGTCTCGCTTTAGCTCTGATATCTGTAACCTTTCCTGATTTATCAACTTTAAAAGTCAAATAGATTCTTTGAACTCCACTTAATCCTAATTCTTCTGCGATATCAGTATTAAACTTTCTTGTAATAATCTTATCTAACTTTTTACTGAAACAATCTTTTCTTGCTTGTGGAGAACGCTCTTTTTCACAACCTGGAAAAATTGCTGATTCTTCGATTACATGAAAAGGTACATCTCCAATTTCTTCTTCTTCTCCTTCTCCGTCTTCTACATCAGAAAAATCAGGAACCTCTTCTGGGATTTCTTCATCTTCTTCTACATCGGTTTCTTCAAAAACTGTTTCTGGTTCTGGTTCGTCATCTTCTACTACCTCTACAATTTCCATTGATGGTGGCGGTGGAGGTGGAGGTGGTGGTCTACGAAATACCACTTTAGTAATTGGAATTTCTTCCTCTATTTCTTCAACAATTTCCTCGACTACTTGTTGAATCACCTCACGTTTAAAGCTTTTACGCTCTAAACCTCTCCAAACTAGAAGGAGAACAAGGATCAAACCCGCTTGAAAGAAGATAATACTCTTCGAACGCAAGTCCTTTTTGGGATTCTTTTTTACTTCCATATTAGGTTTTGTTTCGCGCTAGCTAAAATAGCTATTTTATTTTCATATCAAAAAATAAGTATTATAGTTTTTAAGAAAGTCGCATAAATTTCACAGAAACTAAATAACCTATTAATATTCCAACACTATTGGCCACCATATCTAGCCAATCCATTTGTCTATAAGAGGTAAACACATATTGACATATTTCCATTAAGAACCCTAAGACTAAACCACTTAAAACGATATATTTTAAATACCTCCCCCGATCATCTCTAATCGTATTTAAACTAATTGACAAAACCCACACTATTACAAATACTGCATAAGCACCAAAATGTGCAATTTTATCACCTCCGTTTATATCTTTGGGTATGACTTGCATCATGTACTTTCCCAAAGAAGCATATACTATAAACAAGGTATACAATATTGCTAGAATCTTAACTCCTTTTCTTAACCACATTAGTTTCCAAAATTATAACGTAACGTAAACCCACTACGAATAGTTGCCGTAGGGAACGAAGTCGAAATCGCAAACTTAGAGAAAGTATGATCGTAAAAGAACAATGCTGTCAAATTTTTACTTAGGGCGTAGTCTGTTGTAAAACGAATACTATAAATACTTTGCCCAGAAGTGATCTGACTATTATCAATATCCAAATTTCTAATAATCGTTTCATTTTGACGCAACGAAAGATCTGCCTTTAAATTCAAATCACTTTTAATTACTCTTTGCTTTCCTCCAAAACGAGTTTTTAGTCGAATATCTTTTATTCTATACCCTAACCCCAAAATAAACTCATTCCCCGAAACCTCTGTTAGCAATTGGTTATCAAAACTAAAAGACAACGCTCTATCTTTTCTAAATTCTCCTGACACCTTAATAGCACCTTTTGTTTCTAAATCTACTTTTACTAAAGGCGAAAATTGTTCTGATAAACTGACGTTACCATAAATTGTTTCATTTAAGAAGTTATCTCCCTGATCTCTCTTTGAAGGATTATTTCTATCATATTCCAAGTTCGTTTGGAATTGATTAATGGTATAATCAGCTCGATAACCATGATTTATAGAGAAACGCTTGAATCGCTTCTTAAACCATTTCTTCTTCATAAATCCTGTATATTTTAGAGTCCAGTTCGGTAAAGGAATATTTCTAAAGGCTCCTAAACTTTCACTGCTAGCATCCCCACCAGTATACGCCGCTAGAAAAGCTGGCAATAATACAGCTTGGTTGTTTCTACCATATCCATCAGGGAAAATTTGATCTGTACCACGAGGAGCATTAGCCCCTGCAATACGATTCGCTATCACTAGACGATTTGCTTTAAACTCTTCGAAAGCTTTAGAACTACTTTCTGTACTCGTCTGAAAAGCTGTCCCTAATAAAATGGTCGAAATACTAAAGTTCCCAAATTCATTAGGAGTTAAAGGAATGTAATTATTTCTATCATCTACCCTAAAATTCTCTGCAAAAGTGGTCGACTTTGCCCTATTTGCGGTAATGTCAATTTTTAAATCTTTTATAAATTCGATCGTACCCTGAACATCTAATCGTTCTGACTCTCTACTTTGAAATTGTTCATTAAACTGATCATAAATAGTTAAATAACCTCTACGAGCAGCTTCAAAACGAATATCATTTTGACTCCCTAATCCATAACCAAAACTAGGTTTCAACGTTCCTAATAAACCTACATCGGGAAGATACCCTGGTAATACCGTTCCGCGATCGTTTTGGTAGTTTACACTTAATCGCTTTAGACCCGACACTATACTGACTAAAGTATTATATGCTTTTATCGAAGGCTTTAGCTTTTTATTATTTTTCTTCTTGTCATTATTAGAAGTTCTGGTTCTTGCTGCAATTCTTGGCCCTATACTCTCTTCATCCTTATTCTTTTTCTTTTTGACCTTCTTAGTGTTAGAAGTACGTTTTACAAAACCTATTTCTTTGTAAAACTTGTTTAAATCAAAGCTCGTATTCAATCTATGGTTAGCTGAATTTTGAATAGTATTCCCTAAACTTCCCGCTGGACTATTATCTGCATTTTCTAAAGTATTATTTAAAAAGTTCTCACTAGCTTTTTGCCATTGATAAGTCCCCGTATACGAATACGTGGAATTGATGAATGATAATGCAGGAAACTTACTGAATGGCAATGTATAGTTTGCCTGTAAATTATTATTCAAGGTGTTCGGATCTCCAATATCCGAAAGTCCATCCCAAATTGTATTACTTGGATCTACAGTATTCTCTGCATCTAAGAAATTTCGAACAATACGATCTGTTGTAGACGTAAAGTTCATATTCAATGACTTCGTAAAATTGAACCCTAAGGCATACTGCCAATTGAACAAGTAATTACGTTGTTGTAATGGATCAACCTTAATATCATTTGGCCCCGACAAAACATCCCTAAATAACTGCTCGTTGAAACGTCTATTAACCCCCGAAGTAACATTTAGATTCGTAGGTAACGGATTAAAATTTAAATCTTTTAACCATTGCCAGTATTTCCCTTTCTGAGCAAATTTCGCTTTCTTGAAGGGAGATATCTCCCATGGAACAAAATTATAGGTATAAGTCCCCGATAAGTTTAGCCCTAAATCTTGTGCCTTTTCAATCTCGAAACTCCTATGATCTTCTTGGTTATAAGTACCCGAAAAACTAAAGTTTTCTATATCATACGGCATTGGCTTCTTCTCTCCTGTTCTATCTTTTCGAAGCCCAATCACACTTACACTTTGTCGTTTCGTATATTCCGTAGAACGCTCTTCGATTTCATCACGTTGTGCACCTGCATTATCTAAAACATCTTTTAACAATAAATCTTCATTCAACGGATCGAACTGTGGCGTAATCAACTCCTCACCCCTACTATAACTTACAGGAATCTGAACTCCCCATTTCTTAGGAAGCAATTGCCCCAATTGTACATTCGTAGTAAGATCATATTGTTTTAAATCTTCTTGACTTCTTTCACTAACCCCTTGCTCGATAGATCCAAAACCAATAGTACTGATACGTCCAGAAGCACTAATACTAGCAAAATCCGCAATATTAGCATCCATATTAGCAACAGCAGCCCAACCTCCTTGGTTTTTCAATCCACTAAGACGCAATTCATTAAACCATAACTCTACATCAGCAAGATTACTAGCATCATTGTTTTTCACCCCAAGCATGAATACTTTTACATTACCAAAACTTGGATTTCCCTTAATACCGACTTTAATATTTCCTAATTCGGGCACTACATCATTACCTATCTGATTTGCGTTAGTATCGAAAAAGACAAGATCCTCACGATCGAAACTTGGTTGTCCATTGACATCGAAGCCTATATAGGCCGCCTTTACTTTTTGCAAAACCTCCATAGGGATATCCAACCTATTATTCTCTGGCCAAATTGCATTAGCACCTGACACCCCAGGTGGAGTTACCTGCAATGGTAATTCTACTTGATAAA
>CALFUO010000115.1 GCA_937929895.1 uncultured Aquimarina sp. | reverse complement strand
ATGCGCCAATTGCGCCGCCTGCTGCCACTAATAACAGATTGGTCATTTGCTGCCCCGCTCTCGTCTTAACTTATCCCAATATTCAAGACGCTTTATGATATCTCGTTCAAAGCCCTCCAAGCTCTTCAACAGCACCCAAAGCAATTGCTATTAGTCCGGCAGCAGGGCCTTTAATCGCTAAAGGCGCTTTAGACAAAAATGTAACAACAAGTCCTCCAATAATAGCTGTGTAAATTCCTGAAATCGGAGGGAATCCACTGGCTTTTGCTATCCCTAAACATAATGGTAATGCAATTAGAAATACTAGGAAACCTGATATTGCATTAGACTTAACAGAACTATTAATCATTATATTCTTATCGTATATTTCTTAACATTTGCAAAAATCCGAAACTTAAGGTAGAGTACATCATTAAGTAGTGTTTATATTAAACGCAAAAATAATGAATTATTCTCTCTAAAGTCGGAATCTCATTTAAAATGAATATTTCAAACTCGCTTTTCAACCTATAAACAATAGGCTATTTAAACACCTCATCAACAACTATATTTTGAAATAATTTTTTTCATTATTTCTACAAAATACATTACCTCTTCTTTCGTATTATAAATTGAAAAAGAGAGTCGCAAAGAGGTCTTTTCTATTTCGTCAAGATCTAAAATTTCTATCAACACATGTGAAGGCTTTATGCTTCCACTCTGGCATGCACTTCCTCTAGAAACTGCAATACCAGCTAAGTCCAACTCGAACAGAACGGTATTTGCTTTTTCTGAAGGTATGGGAAGAAGTATATTTAATAGATTATAGTTTCTTGACTCTTGGTTAGAAAATGTATTAAAACGAATACTTGGCAACTCTTCATTCAAAGATGCTATTAAAGCATTTTTCAACTCCAAAATATACTTCGCTTCTTCAACCAAATTGTTATAAGATATACTCAAAGCTTTTTGCATACCTACAATTTGATGTAAAGATTCTGTACCTGCCCTAGCACCTCGCTCTTGTTCTCCGCCGTACTGTAATGGATGTAATTTACATTCACGCGATATATAGGCAAATCCCACCCCTTTGGGTCCGTAAAATTTATGGGCACTGGCGGTTGCAAAATGAAGTTTTACTTTTCTAAAATCAACTTCAAAATGCCCTATCGTTTGTACTGTATCCGAATGAAAGAAGGCTTCGTGTGCTGAACATAAATCACCAACCGTTTCTAAATCTAAAATAACACCTGTTTCATTATTTATATGCATTAGCGAAACCAAAGTCTTTTCATTCCTTAATGCTAACAATTTTTCTAAGTGTTTGTAATCAACAGTTCCATCCTTAAGAATACGAACATATTCAACTACAACTTCAAATCGTTCTGCTAGATATTCTACAGTTTTTAAAACGGCATGGTGTTCTATACTAGAAGTAATAATACGTTTCACCCCCAAACTACTAACCGCACCTTGAAGTATAATATTATTCGACTCTGTCCCACCAGAAGTAAATACAATCTCTTTAGCTAAAACACCAAACAGTTCTGCTATACTTTTGCGTGAAGTTTCTAACTGAGCCTTAGCACTACGTCCAATACCATAAGTAGCAGAAGCATTGGCATAGGTATTTTTCATCACCTGTACCATACTTTCAATAACCACTGGTCTCACTGGCGTTGTAGCCGCATTATCGAAATAGACTTTCATTGCTATAGTACAAAGTATTAAGTACAAAGTATTAAGTTCTATTCGATTTACTAAAAAATCTTAGTACTTAATACTCTGTACTTTTTACTATAAATTATCTTACCAACTTCTTATACTTAATACGCTTAGGCATTAGATCTCCCCCAAGGCGTTTTTTCTTGTTCTCTTCGTAATCAGAAAAAGAACCTTCGAAGAAATATACTTGCGAATCTCCTTCGAAAGCCAAAATATGCGTACAAATACGATCTAAAAACCAACGGTCGTGACTAATCACTACAGCACAACCAGCGAAGTTTTCTAAACCCTCCTCTAAAGCACGAAGCGTATTCACATCTAAATCATTTGTAGGCTCATCTAGTAACAGCACATTACCTTCTTCCTTTAATGTCATCGCTAAATGCAGGCGGTTACGTTGACCACCTGAAAGAGATGAAACTTTTTTATTTTGTTCGCTTCCACTAAAATTAAAACGACTTAAGTAAGCACGAGAATTCACTTGCTTCCCTCCCATCATTATCAATTCTTGCTCATCCGAGAAATTCTGCCAAATCGTTTTTTCAGGATCGATATTAGAGTGGCTTTGATCTACATATGCAATCTTAGCTGTTTCCCCAACACTAAACGTACCTTTATCAGGCTGCTCTTCCCCCATTATCATTCTGAAGATAGTCGTCTTACCAGCACCATTCGGACCAATAATTCCAACAATACCCGCTTGTGGTAAATTAAAGTTCAAATCTTCGTACAACAATTTATCTCCAAAAGCTTTACTTACCCCTGTAGCCTCGAGTACATTGGTACCCAAACGCTCGCCATTCGGGATATAAATCTCTAATTTTTCTTCAACCTGCTTTTGGTCTTGGCTCATTAACTTATCATAGTTCTTCAAACGAGCTTTTTGTTTCGTTTGGCGCCCTTTAGCCCCTTGGCGTACCCATTCTAACTCTCGCTCTAAAGTTTTCTGACGTTTCGAAGCCGACTTAGACTCCTGTGCCATACGTTTAGATTTCTGGTCTAACCAAGAAGAATAATTTCCTTTCCAAGGAATTCCTTCTCCACGATCTAATTCTAAAATCCAACCAGCAATATTATCTAAGAAATAACGGTCGTGAGTCACCGCGATTACTGTTCCTTTATATTGCGCCAAGTGATGTTCTAACCAGTGAACCGATTCTGCATCCAAGTGGTTGGTAGGCTCATCCAGTAATAATACGTCTGGTTCCTTCAGTAACAAACGACACAAAGCCACACGACGACGCTCACCTCCAGATAACACTCCAATCTTCTTATCTCCTTCTGGGGTACGAAGTGCATCCATAGCGATCTCCAACTTGGTATCTAACTCCCAAGCCCCACGAGCATCAATTTCATCTTGTAATTCTGCTTGGCGAGCCATTAGCTTCTCCATCTTATCAGGATCACTATATACTTCTTCTAAACCGAACTGATCGTTAATTTTATTGTATTCTTCTAAAATAGCAACGGTCTCTGCAGCTCCCTCTTTTACGACTTCTAAGACCGTCTTCTCGTCATCCAACTTAGGTTCTTGTTCTAAATAACCTACACTATAACCTTGCGAGAATACTACATCACCTTGATAATTTGTATCTGCCCCAGCTATAATTTTTAACAACGTAGATTTTCCTGAACCATTGAGACCGAGTATACCAATCTTAGCACCGTAGAAAAAACTTAAATAAATATTTTTTAAAACAGGAGTATTCGAATCTTTAAAAGTCTTCGTTACTCCAGACATAGAAAAAATAACTTTCTTATCGTCTGACATAATTGAATATAATTTAATTATTGGGCGTTTCCCTTCATTTCTTTGCAGGTCGGGCTTTCCGCTATATCTTTTTTATTATCGGTGCTTCGACTCCGTTTAGCCATCGAAATAAAAAAGGATGCCGCTGCAATCCCTAACGCAAGTGCAAATATCGTTAAAACAACAACGTTTCACACATTTTTCATAAAGAGAAATTAACCGCAAACTTCGATAAAGAAAATCTTTTATTACTACTCTGCATAACTTTTTCTAAACAAAACCTAACAAAAATTTTACACACATAAGACTATTATTAACACTTGCTTATTAATCCCCTAACCTATTAACAATTTTAGATCTTTTATTTCGTAGCCTTAACAAATACTACAAAATGAAACAATCAATAAAACTTTTATCTATTGCTACTTTAGCAATATCAACTATGCTTACATCATGTGATGACGGAAATGATGGTGCTCAAGGAGGGCAAGGTCCTGCAGGTGTGAATGCAGAAACTGACTTTTTTACAACAGCTACACAATTTCAGATCCCTAATGGAGTACCCGAAATTTCGGCATATGACCCTACTACACAAACTATATTTTCTTCTTTAGGGGATACCGTAGAAGCGATAAGTATTGCTGACATTAATAACCCTTCGGTAATAAGATCTATTGATATTTCTACTTTTGGCGGAGGATCTAACAGTGTTGCCGTAAAGAATGGTTTATTAGCAATTGCAGTGGAAGCTGACCCTGCAACAGACCCAGGTAAAATTGTAATATTCGAAACTTCTAACTTAGATACTCCTATTCAACAAATCACTGCTGGGGCTTTACCTGATATGGTTACTTTTACCCCAGATGGAAAATATATTATTGCTGCTAACGAAGGAGAACCAAACGACGATTACACTATAGATCCTGATGGAACAATTACATTAATTGATATAGCTACATATACCGCAACATTAATTACTTTCGATGCTTTCAATGCGCAAGAAGCTACTTTAGAAGCTGAAGGTTTCCGTGTATTTGGTCCAGATGCAAATTTAGCTACTGATGTAGAACCAGAATATATTGCAGTTTCAGCTGACTCAAAAACTGCTTTCATTGCTTTACAAGAAAACAATGGTATTGCTAAGTTAGATATTGGTGCTAAAACTATTACAGATATCTTTCCTTTAGGAACTAAAGACTATTCAGAGACTTATTTTGACTTAAGTGATAGAGATGATAAAATTGGTAACTTCCAAGAATGGCCTGTGTTAAGTTTTTATCAGCCAGATGCTATCGATTATTTCGAAGTAAATGGTATCGGATATATTATTTCTGCAAACGAAGGAGATGCTCGTGATTACGATGGATATTCTGAAGAAGAAAGAGGAGACGATTTAACCTTAGACCCTACAGCATTTCCTGAAGCTGATTTCTTACAGCAATCAGAAAACTTAGGGCGCTTAAAAGTGACTACTGCTAATGGAGATATTGATAGCGATGGGGACTACGATGTAATCTATGGATACGGAGCACGCTCTTTTTCTATTTGGTCAACTGAGGGAGAACAAGTATACGATTCTGGAAACGAATTCTCTTTATTAGCATTTAACCAATTTGGTTCTTACCCTGAAAATAGATCTGACGACAAAGGTACTGAGCCAGAAGCTGTAACAACTTTTGTTTCTGGAAATAAAACTTTTGCAATTATTGGATTAGAAAGAAGTGGTGATGTGTTAGTTTACAATATTTCTGACGTTTTCAACCCTGTATTTATACAAAGACTAAGAAACACTTCTCCTGAAGGTTTATTAGTCATAGACGCTGCTGATAGTCCTAATGGAAAAACATTGTTAGTTGTATCTAATGAATCTCCAGACGAAGCTACTTTAAACATCTATACAAAGTAATTTAAATTACTCCCATTATACGATACCATTTCTGAAATAATATGATCGTCAAAATACTATTTCATCGTTATAAAATTTAACAATAGTTAAGGTTATTCTGAAATTTCACGCTTTGAACTAGCGAAAATCTTATCTCTTTTACTACAACCATATTATTTCAGAATTGGTATAATATCTAAAGACACCATACTTCATGTCAAAGTATGGTGTTTCTATTTTAATAAATACGATACTTTATACATTACAAAAACAGTCCTGTAACATTCTGAAAAGCTTTGGATGGTTGCGCTTAAGAAGCTCTGGTTGTTCGAAAAAATATTCCGATACGACAGCAAAGAATTCGATCTTACTTGTACCACCATACGCTCTAATATCCGAAACGTCTTTATTAATAGCTTCCATTTTAGTATGAATCATATTCAACCACGGAATGGTGTAGCTATAATCTTTTAACAATAACTTTGGAATACCATCAGTATCCCCATCCATTTTATCGATTAGATGAATGAATTCGTGAATTGCCGTATTTCCTTTATCCGTTTTATTGCTAAATCCATAATGTAACGCCTTTCTAGATAAAATCATTTGATTTTCATATCGCCCCGTTCCTACCATACCAGCTATAACTCTATTTTCTCCTTCGAAATCTAAATCCTCATTAAAATGATCTGGATAAATCAACACAGTGCTTAAATTTGGGTAGCTCCATGTTTCAAAACAAAATACAGGTATCACTCCACTAGCTGCTACTAATAATCGATCTTTATCTTCTAATTCGAAACCTACAGCCTCAACATATATTTCATTTAACAGTAACTCTACTCTATTCAAAAATCGTTTCTGTTCTATTTCGTTTAACTTTTTATAAAACAGTAGCTCATTTAGATAAAAATTATGAGCATCTACTGGTATTATATTTTTTTTAGATTTCTTAGAGCTTTTAGATACTAAAAAGACGAGAACACCTATTACTATAAAAATTAGGATTGATATCAACATCGATACTTTATTTATACGCTAATATAAAATGAAAAAAGGAGTGTCTTTTACAACACTCCTTCTATTATAGTTACAATTTCTTGGCTCCTTTTACTTTTTGTTTGGTTATAGCAATATCGAGAACCTCACTCATTTCAGTTACGTAATGAAAGGTTAAACCTTTTAAGTAATCTTCCTTAATATCTAAGATATCTTTTCGATTATCTTCACAAAGAATGATCTCTTTAATTTTAGCTCGTTTTGCTGCTAAAATTTTTTCTTTAATTCCACCAACAGGCAATACTTTACCACGTAATGTGATTTCTCCTGTCATTGCTAGGCTTTTCTTTACTTTACATTGTGTAAATAACGAGACTAAGGAAGTTAACATTGTGATACCTGCACTCGGTCCATCTTTAGGTGTTGCTCCTTCTGGAACATGAATATGAACATTGTATTTCTCAAACACCTCGGGTTTTAAATCTAAGGCTTCTGCGTTCGCCTTAATATACTCTAATGCAATAGTTGCAGATTCCTTCATTACCTTACCTAAGTTTCCGGTAATGCTTAATTGTCCTTTACCTTTAGAAAGAATAGATTCTATAAATAAAATATCACCTCCTACACTAGTCCAAGCTAGACCTGTCACAACACCCGCAACATCATTATTTTCGTATTTATCACGTAATAATCGTGCTGGTCCAAGAACCGTTTCTAAGTCATCTCTAGATATATTTACATTATATTCTTCTTCCATTGCGATACTCTTAGCTGCAAAACGAACGACCTTAGCAATTTGCTTTTCTAAACCACGAACTCCAGATTCTCTTGTATAACCTTCTACAATTTTTTCGATAACAGGTTTAGCAACTTTTAACTGATCTTCGGTTACACCATGCTCTTTTAATTGTTTTGGAAGTAAGTGTTTTTTGGCGATTTCTACTTTTTCTTCGATAGTATAACCCGAAACATTAATCACCTCCATACGATCTCTTAATGCAGGTTGAATAGCTCCCATATTATTAGACGTAGCAATAAACATCACTTTCGATAAATCGAAACCTAATTCTAAAAAATTGTCATAAAACGCACTATTTTGTTCAGGATCTAATACTTCTAATAAAGCAGAAGATGGATCTCCGTTATGGCTTGTAGTTAATTTATCTATTTCATCTAATACAAATACTGGGTTACTCGTTCCTGCTTTTTTCAAGCTTTGAATGATTCTACCCGGCATTGCACCAATATATGTCTTACGATGTCCACGGATTTCAGCTTCGTCTCGTAATCCTCCTAAAGAAATACGTACATATTCTCTACCTAAAGCCTCCGCAACTGATTTCCCGAGTGAGGTTTTACCAACCCCTGGAGGACCGTACAAACATAAAATCGGAGATTTCATATCATTACGTAGTTTTAATACTGCTAAATACTCGATAATACGACGCTTAACATCTTCTAGTCCATAATGATGCCTATCTAGTATTTTTTGTCCACGCTTTAAGTCAAAGTTATCCTTGCTATACTCACTCCAAGGTAATTCTAAAAATAACTCTAAATAATTACGTTGAATTGAAAACTCAGGAACCTGAGGATTCATTCGCTGCATTTTGTTTAACTCTTTTTCGAAATGCTTTTTAACATCTTTACTCCAGTGTTTCTTTTTCCCCTTCAGTCGCATTTCTTCTAACTCATCTTCATGAGAAATCCCTCCCAATTCTTCTTGAATTGTTTTTATTTGCTGATGAAGAAAATATTCGCGCTGTTGCTGATTCATATCACTTTGCACCTTATTTTGGATGTTATTTTTTAACTCCAATTTTTGGTACTCAAGATTCATAAATTTAAGTGTCTCTAAAGCTCGATCTTGTAGATCATTAATTTCTAACAAATCTTGCTTTTCGCTTAAGCTCAAATTCATGTTAGAAGAAACAAAATTTATTAAGAACGAATTACTTTCTATATTCTTAATTGCAAAAGATGCTTCCGAAGGAATATTTGGACTTTCCTTTATAATTTGAAGAGATAGATCTTTAATAGATTCGATAATCGTAGAAAATTCTTGATTATCTTTTTCTGGTCTTGTTTCTGGCACCTCCCCTACTTCAGCTTGTAAATAAGGCTCTTCGGTCAATCCTTTTTGGATTGCAAAACGCTTTTTACCCTGAATAATTACCGTAACGTTCCCATCAGGCATCTTTAATACTTTTATAATACGTGCAACTACACCAATACTATGAATATCATCGAAAGTAGGATTCTCTACATTTTCATCCTTCTGAGAGACTACACCAATTACTTTTCCTCCTTTATTTGCATCATCTATTAACTTAATAGATTTATCTCTTCCTGCTGTAATAGGAATTACAACACCTGGAAATAATACGGTGTTTCTTAAAGGTAAAATAGGTAGTGCTGCAGGAATTTCCTCTTGTCTAATCTCTTCCTCATCCTCTGGAGTCATTAAGGGTATTAATTCTGCATCTTCATTCATATCATGAAGTGACAAACTGTCTACACCAATTAATTTAGTTTTTGCCATAAGCTATATCATTGCCAAAATGGCACGTATTTACGCACCAATATTAGCTTCATTTCTAATAATTTAATAAAAAAACATAAAAAACTCTTTACTCTATAGGGTTAAGAGTTATTCTCGATAAGTAATTTCAAAATGTATGCCAGTAAAGACTAGTATTGAATTTCTTTAATTTTTCCTTCTAAAACTCTTATTGTAGTTATTGTAGAGCTAACACTATTGTCTTTTAAAGTTGCAGAAAAAGAAAAAGTACCACTTATAAATCTTTCTGTGTCACTAACTCTATTTACCGTAAGTACTAAGGTTCCCTCATCAAAATTAGTTTCATTTTCTGTAGATGGAACAGTCTCATATTGACTATCAGCATTGTTGTAAAAACCTTCGAATCGACTGGTTTCATCAGCAGAATTAACCGTATATGTCTTACTTTCTGTACTAAATCTAGGGATTACTAAAACCAATTCTCCTTTGTCTTCTGAAACAAAACGAATTTCTGCTCTAATAAAAGTATTTCCATTGATATCCATATCTGGCGTTAGAAATGCTGTGGGCTCGTCTTTATGAAAAAAATTAATCCCATTTATCCTTGCCACAAAATTATCTTCAGTCTCACTAAAAAAAGAATCTGGAACAAAATCCGAAGTTGGCGTTTCTTCTTCACAAGAAATAAATAATAAAACGGATAATATGATTATGAAATGACGAAACATAGAAAGAGCCTTTTCTTTTAAGAACATGGAATCTTATTTTTTATTGCAATCTACTTGTTTTTATTGGCACAACCAAAGGGATATAATACCTCTACTTTTTATTGAAAACAGAAATTATTTTCCTTTAAATATCTTTTGACTTTTGTCTTTCTGATTTTATTAGACGATACAACAAAATTATCCCCACCAAGAAGAATACCGCAAATAGTAAAATTGTGATTCTCGCATTACCAAATTGTTCTTTAAGAAAGCCATACAAGAAGGTTCCTATAATGATTCCTAATTTTTCGGTTACATCGTAAAAACTAAAGAATGAAGTTGTATCTGTATTTCCTTCGGGTAACAATTTACTATATGTACTTCTAGATAAAGACTGAATACCTCCCATTACAAGCCCAACGAATGCAGCTGTGGCATAAAACTCAAAAGGTGCATGGATGGTAAACGCATATATGCAAACCAATAACCATACACTATTTACAACGACAAGGGCTTTAAGATTTCCAACCTTTTTAGCTAAAAGTGTTGTACCATATGCTCCTGGAATAGCAATTAAGTTGATTAACAAAATACTCAATATCAAACCCGTTTTTGCATCACTATCGCCCCATTCAATTTCATTTATACCAAAATAAGTAGCCACAATCATAATGGTTTGTACAGCCATACTATACGAAAAGAAAGCTCCCAGATACCCCTTTAGTACCTTATGACTCTTTACCATCTTCCAGATCCCTAATAATTCTTTATAACCATTACCTAGGACGCTTTTACTTATTTTATTTGTATTCTTAAAACTTGGAAGATGTTTGAAGGTATATAGGCTAAATCCAACCCACCATAATCCTACCATTACAAAAGAATAACGCATCATATCAAAAGCACTTTCATTATCATCTCCTTGACTTATAATCATCCAAAGATTAAAGATTAACAATAAAGTACTCCCTAAAAAACCTAAAGAAAAGCCTTTTGCACTTATAGCATCTTGTCTATCGACTGTGGCAATATCTGGTAGAAATGAGTTGTAAAAAGCAACACTACACCAAAAGCCTATCAATGCAAAAAAATAACATCCTAAACCAAAATAGAGCGAATCTACACTATCAAACCAATAAAACCCTATACAACTTAAAGCTCCCAAATAACAGAAAAAGCGTAAGAACCTTTTTTTAGTTCCCATATAATCAGCTATACCTGATAATAAAGGGGTAATCAATACAACAATTAAAAATGCGAATGCTGTAACGTAAGTAATTAAAGTTTCATTATTTATCGAAGAGCCCAAAAATGTTAATGTAGTATTACCATTTTGTTTTACAATAACACTCCAAAATATGGGGAAAATTGTGGAACCGATAACTAAATTATATACTGAATTTGCCCAATCATAAAATGCCCATGCATTCAAAACCTTGGGTTGGTTTTTTTTAAAAGTATCGGGGGTCATAACCTAAATAGATTGAAAGAACAATATAAAAAAAATACCCCACCGAAACGGTGAGGTATGCTAATAACAATGAAACTATTATTTATTATTGAAAATTTGTTACCCCAAACTGACGTGCCTTAGCTTTCGCTGCTGGTGCCCATGCGCGTAAGTTTGCTATTCTTGTATCATTACTTGGGTGTGTAGATAAAATTTCTGATGGTGCTTGACCTCCAGAATTAGATTTCATACGTTCCCATAATTTAGAAGCTTCATCAGGGTTATAACCTGCAATTGCCATTAATTCTATCCCCATTTTATCAGCTTCGGTCTCATGGTTTCTACTAAAAGGAAGCATTACACCTACTTGACTCCCATACCCAAATGCTGCTGCAAATAATTGTGGGTTTTTCTGACCAAGTGTTGCTGCTCCCACAACCCCTGCAACTTGCTGAATTTGTCCTGCACTCATACGTTGCTGACCATGATTTAATAATGCATGAGCAACCTCATGACCCATAATTGCAGCAACACCTCGCTCACCCGCTGCAATTGGTAAAATACCTGTGTAAAACACAATCTTACCACCAGGCATACACCAAGCATTCACCGTTTTATCATTTACTAAATTATACTCCCATTTGTAATCTTTCAAATATTCTGGATGCCCTATAGCATTAGCCCAACGCTCTGCTGCCTTTGCTATCTTACGTCCCACTCTTTCAATCATCGCTGCATCAGAAGTTCCTCTAACTACATTATTCTCTGTCAAAAATTGATTGTATTGTTGAAAAGCCATTGGAAAAATCTGGGCATTACCAACTAATGCTAAGGTTTTTTTTCCTGTATACGGATTAGTGTGACAACTTACTACTAAAACGGTTGCTAATAAGGTACGAATCAGATATTTAAATTTCATTTCTCTAATTTTAAATACTTATTTATCAGTAATTTAATAAAACAAAGTCAATATTCTCTGTAAAAGTAAAGGATTTTTTAACACTTCTAAAGATCCTTTTAAAACAATTTCGAATTATCGATTACAAACAGACAAAAAAGATTATTGGCATGATAGATGTTAATAGTTTGGTAAGTGTATAATTGTTTTGGAGACCAATTAATAAACTTATGAAAAATATGAAAACACTTATAATAGCAGTATTTAGTTTATGGACTTTAACTTCTTGTCAAGGACAAGTTTCGAAATACAATAAGTCAGAAGAAAATAAAAAGCGTCAATTTAAAATTGTAAAAACCGAAGCAGAGTGGAAATCGCAACTCTCGGATATGCAATATTATATTCTAAGACAGGCCGGAACAGAAAGACCTTTCACTGGGGCTTACAATAGCTTTAAAAGAGAAGGTACTTTTTTATGTGCAGCGTGTGCAACACCCTTATACGAGAGCAAGCATAAATTCGATAGTGGTACGGGGTGGCCCAGTTTTTGGCAAGGAATAGACAAGAACATTGTTTATGATGTCGATTACAAAATTGGTTATGCGCGAACAGAATTATTATGCGGTACCTGTGGAGGACACTTAGGACACGTTTTTAACGATGGCCCGAAACCTACAGGTAAAAGACATTGTATTAACAGCGCTGCACTACAATTTGAACAAAAAGAAACTAAATAGAGGTTAAAAGCTTTTAGAACTGATTTGTAAATCATATTTAAACACAACTAACATGAAATTCAATATAGAAAAGACAGCACAAGAATGGTTAGAGCAACTGGGATCTGAAACTTACAGAATATTAAGACAAGCTGGTACCGAAAAAACATTCACTAGCGCGCTTAACACAAACTATAAAGATGGCACCTATTTATGTAAAGGTTGTGATACCTACCCTATTTACAAGTGCATCTAAATTCGATAGTGGATGTGGATGGCCTAGCTTTGATGCTTCGGAAGAAGGAAAAATTATTTACAGCAAAGATACGAGTCATAGAATGATGCAAACCGAAATAGTATGTGCAAACTGCAGAGGGCATTTGGGTCATATTTTCGATGATGGTCCAACCGAACAGGACAACAATATTGTGTTAACTCACTTAGTATAAACTTTAAAAACAAATAATTATGAAATACATCACAATAACCTTAAGCCTTTTGGCAGCATTATTTTTTGTTAACTGTGAAGGTCCTGAAGGACCACAGGGGCCACTTGGACCGCAAGGATCACCTGGACTGAATGGACTGGACGGGGCAGAACTACTAACCCAGATCTATGAAATTGGTGGAATTGATTTTAATACCGAAAACGGTTTTTCTTATCAAGAAACTTTTGCAGACAATACTAGTTTGGAGATTTTAGACACAGACTTAGTATTAATCTATCGCCAATCTGGGGTTATAGAAGGAACAGATGAACCTACATGGGAATTACTACCTGCAATCAAATTTTTCGATGAAGGTACATTGCAATATAAATTTGATCATACAAGCCTCGATTTTGTAATTTCAATAACTAGTAGTTTCCCACTGAACGATCCTGATCCAACAATTATAAACGACTATTTGAATAATCAAGCTTTTAAAATAGCCATAGTGCCTGCAGAGATAGCGCCTGAACCGGTTGGAGCTAAAAACCTTGGGGGCTTTGACCCATTCAGTTATAAAAACATTTCTAGGGATGCTCTATTCATAAATTAAAATATGTCATTTTAAATTTCCAATCGACATTTCTTCTCTTTAAGAAATGTCGATTTCTTTTTTACGAAAAACTCAACTATTTAATCAAAAAGCAACTAACCTATTAAAAAACAGCTTTTTTTTACATTAGGTAAATAATTTTAAAGCATTTAATTCGGTTTTATACCAATTAGTGTATTCTTCTACCCTTTCAAAAATCCCATATTTATACGTATTTTCGTGCGACGAACAAAATAATTTTCAATATATATGAGCGCATACGATTTAATTGTCTTAGGGAGTGGTCCTGGTGGTTATGTAGCTGCTATTAGAGCTTCTCAATTGGGTTTAAAAACTGCTATTGTAGAAAAAGAACACCTTGGTGGAATTTGCTTAAACTGGGGATGTATTCCAACTAAAGCATTATTAAAGAGTGCGCAGGTATTCGAATATTTAAAACACGCTAGTGATTACGGACTTACTGTTACTGAATTCGACAAGGACTTTAGTGCTGTAGTGAAACGTAGCCGTGGAGTTGCTGATAAAATGAGTCAAGGCGTTACGTTTTTAATGAAGAAAAACAAAATTGATGTTATCAATGGTTTTGGAAAATTAAAAGCTGCAGGGACCTTAACAGTAACGGACGAAGCAGGAAAAGCTACAGACTACACAGCTAAGAATATTATTGTTTCTACTGGTGCTCGTTCTCGCGAATTACCTAATTTACCACAAGACGGTGAAAAAGTAATTGGCTACAGACAAGCAATGTCATTAAAAGAACAACCTAAAAGCTTAATCGTAGTTGGTTCTGGTGCGATTGGTGTAGAGTTCGCTAACTTCTACAACTCTATGGGTACAGAAGTAACTATTGTAGAATTTCAATCTAACTTAGTCCCTGTAGAAGACATAGATATCTCTAAACAATTCGAGAAGAGTTTTAAAAAGTCTGGAATTAAGGTAATGACTAACGCTGCCGTAGAAAGTGTAGATACGTCAGGAGAAGGTGTTGTTGCTACTGTTAAAACGGCTAAAGGAACTGAAACTTTACAAGCTGATGTTTTATTATCAGCTGTAGGTATCAAAACGAATATCGAAAACATCGGTTTAGAAGATCTTGGAATCGCTACTGATAGAGATAAAATCTTAGTAAACGAATGGTATCAAACTAACATCCCAGGTATTTTTGCTATCGGAGATGTAGTAGCTGGTCCAGCTCTAGCGCACGTTGCGTCGGCAGAAGGTATTACTTGTGTAGAAAAAATTGCTGGTTTACATACTGAAGCAGTAGATTACAGTAACATCCCTGGATGTACATATGCTACACCAGAGATTGCTAGTGTCGGTTTAACTGAAGCTAAAGCTAAAGAACAAGGTTACGATATCAAAGTTGGTAAATTCCCATTTACCGCATCAGGTAAAGCTCAAGCTGCTGGAACTCCAGAAGGTTTTGTTAAAGTAATCTTCGATGCTAAATACGGAGAATGGTTAGGATGCCATATGATCGGTGCTGGTGTTACAGATATGATAGCAGAAGCTGTTGTTGCTAGAAAACTGGAAACTACTGGACACGAAATTCTTAAAGCCGTTCACCCACACCCTACAATGAGTGAGGCTGTAATGGAAGCTGTTGCTGATGCTTACGACGAGGTGATTCACCTATAAGTATAATACATTGTTTTAAATAAAATGGCGACCAAAAATTTTGGTCGCCATTTTATTTTTATACTTAGAAGTATTAATATCTGATAGAGATTCGAGATTGCTTCACCCTATGAAACATGGATTAAGATTAAATCTCCTTAAAAATTAAAAGTTATATACTTTTACAACCAACCTAATTTTCACATTTAAATTCTGCACAAACTTCCAATTTAAAAAACTGTTGAAAATATTAGTATTTACAATTGCTCAAATATTTCTAATTATAGTTCAATAAAATTTTGCTTAGGAATCTTAATAAACGAAATACTTTTTTGAGATTTCTTAATTGATCGTTTCATTGTATTTAAGCCTGTATCATTTAACAGATCTGAAATTTTTTCGTTTGCAGCAGACTGATTTAGAATCAATCGATACATCAGTTCATTTTTCTTGTTATTAGACATAATTAATGGGGGTTTGGTTATTAACTAATAAACAACATTTCAAATTCTCTTTATTGAAATCTATTGTAGTTTTATTGCTCATTTTAAAAAATAATGTTCCTCAAAAGATTTCTTATAATATTATAAATATTGTATGTTTGTTAAGTAGCATATGAGCAATATACAAAATTGAAACAAGAATGAAACATTTTTGTCAATTTTGGCAATCATTTTAACATAAATGATTCTTTTTGAAGATGAACCCTGAAATTACAAGTAAAAGATTAAAAGAATTAATGGAATCTGGCGGATTAAATGCCAGCAGACTAGCCACTAAGACTAAAGGAGACAGAGCAACTATTGGACGAATTCTTCGAGGCGAAACTTTAGCTAGAGAAAGTACTCTTGTACCCATTGCTAAATTTTTCCGTGTATCTGTAGAATACCTACAAGGTATAGAAAATACATTTGAAAAAAAGAGCAGTCGAAATCAAGTTCAATTTGAAGATTATATAACTAAGTTAAAAGCTTCGAATCACAACTTGCCAAAACTGTCTTCTAAAGAACTAGAGATATTCTTTAAAGTATTATTTTTGCACCAAGACGAAATACGCGAATTAGAATTGTATCAAACTTTCGAAAGATCTATACGTATTGACGAAAGAGAAAAAGCAGTAAGAGATCACTTACTCGAACGCTTAGAAATAAGAAAAAAAAAAGGTGAAAATTTTTAAAATTTTCACCTTTTTTTCTAAAAGTATTTTGCTTTGCAAAAATGGTTGTATTATAAATACAAATTATTTATGTTTTATCTAGTAGTTGGCTGTAATAATGCAACTAATCCTTCTTGGTCGCTGTTAAAATAATCTTCATTTAGATAATTACATAACACAGAAAGTGCTTTTTCTTTTTGTTCTATAACGTTTCGCATCTCGGTATGTGCAAGAACTACTCGCTTCATTCTATTCACTTCATTAGCGATAAAATCAATATCTGGATCTTTCACATCAACTTCATATTGATTCATAAAAGACACTGCCTCATTCCTTAACTCCTCTAATCTTTTTATTAGAATTCTACTTTCCTCACGCATACAAAATGAATTTGGTTACTCTTAATTTATATTGCTAATAACCTTATGATTTATAATTTATTAACTCTACAAAGTTAATATAAAAGTAGTAATTTTTTTAGTATAGTAAAATATTATCTTAAAAAAATACACCTTCTTTTTTAATTTGAGATCACAAAATTACACAACTGATATTTAACGAATTAAAACTCCTGTAGTCAAAAACGAATGTTTTAAATAGAGGTTTACTATTTTTGCTTTACATTAATAAGTAAAAACTTTGGGTTACATGAATACAATCACCAATACTTCGTATCAATTTGAAGGTCAAAATTCTATTTATAAAGGAAAAGTACGTGAGGTATACGGTTTAGACAATGATCTTTTAGTTATGATAGCAACAGATCGCCTATCGGCTTTTGATGTGGTGATGCCAAAAGGAATACCATACAAAGGACAAATACTGAATCAAATTGCTACCAAAATGATGAAAGCAACTGAAGATATCGTCCCTAACTGGTTGGTTGATACCCCTGACCCAAACGTTGCTATTGGTCATAAATGCGAACCTTTTAAAGTAGAAATGGTTATTCGTGGATATTTATCTGGTCATGCTGCGCGAGAATATAAGGCTGGTAGACGTCTAATTTGTGGTATGCCAATGTTAGAAGGCATGAAGGAAAATGATAAATTCCCAGATCCATTAATTA
>CALFUO010000114.1 GCA_937929895.1 uncultured Aquimarina sp. | reverse complement strand
ACATCTCTAACAAAGTAGAAACTATAGCAGATTGAGCGCTAGGAGTCGCATTGATAAAATAATCCTTAAAATCTTCGGGTATCATCGAATTATATTTTCAACTAATATAAAACATATTCTAATTAGAACTTAGCCATAATTTATTATTCGCTATTTATTAATAGGACACTTACATCCGAAACTTTAGAATATAGACCGTTTCACTGAAAGAGAATAGAAAATAGACTTTTATATATCAATACATAGGAAGGTTTTCGTATAAGGTTTTTTCAATTCATTTTAGAAAATATATTTTCTAAAATCTTTAGCTTCAAAAATTCACAAGACATCCTATGTAAGATACTTAATGTTAATTGTCTTTCTAAAACTTAAAACTTTCGGATATTAGTGTTAATAGGAGTGTAGGTAATCCCATTTCCTAATTGAACTTACCGAATTAAAAAGAGCCTTTTAAAATTTTACTTCAACATAAAAAACTACCATAGCTACTGCTATGTTAATTTTTTCTGATTTGTGAAATTCCAAAAATTATCTTTTTCTCTTAAGGTAAATTCAAATAAGAACTGGTATAATAGAAAAATTGTTGCTAGGATAAAAGTATAATTTATTGTGTATGTTGTTGGAGTAAAAATAGTTAAGTAGCAATTAATCAATAATAAATATTCAATAAAAAAATCAGTTTATAACTTTTCCTACAAGGTATTTTAAAATTCCATCTTAGCCTTTATATTAGCAAGTATCGCTAATACTTTCCCTATGGCTAACGAAACACTTTATACAGAAGATAATATACGATCACTCGATTGGAAGGAACACATCCGTATGCGTCCTGGTATGTATATCGGAAAGCTAGGTGACGGTTCTTCTGCAGATGATGGTATTTATATTCTAATCAAAGAGGTGTTAGATAACTCGATTGACGAGTTTGTAATGGGAACTGGTAAGACTATAGATATCAAGCTTGACCAAAATAAAGTGATAGTTCGAGATTACGGTCGTGGTATTCCACTAGGTAAGGTTGTCGATGTCGTTTCGAAAATGAATACTGGGGGGAAATACGATTCCCGAGCATTTAAAAAATCAGTAGGTTTAAATGGTGTTGGTACAAAAGCAGTAAATGCACTTTCTACTTATTTTAAAGTGCAATCTAGTAGGGATGGGCAAACCGCTTGGGCAGAATTTTCTAAAGGAGAAATTACACAACAAGAAGCGCCGCAAGAATCTAAAAGACGAAAAGGAACAGAAGTTACTTTTATAGCAGACGATAGTATTTTTAAAAACTACCGATACAGAGTAGAGTATATCGCTAAGATGTTAAAAAACTATGTTTACCTAAATCCAGGGTTGACAATAGTTTTTAACGGAGAAAAATTCTATTCAGAAGAAGGGCTTAAGGATTTACTTTCTGAAAGTATTCATGTAGATGATCGTTTATATCCTATTATTCATTTAAGAGGGGATGATATTGAGATTGCTATTACACATAGTAGAACTCAATATTCCGAAGAGTATCACTCGTTTGTAAATGGTCAAAATACAACCCAGGGAGGAACCCACTTAACTGCTTTTCGTGAAGCGGTGGTAAAAACAGTTCGAGAGTTTTATAATAAAAGTTATGAGGCTAGTGATATTCGAAAGTCGATTTGTGCGGCGATTAGTATCAAGGTAATGGAACCTGTTTTCGAATCTCAGACAAAAACAAAATTGGGGTCTACAGATATGGGAGGCGAGCTTCCTACTGTACGTACTTATATTAACGATTTTGTGAAACATTTCTTAGATAATTTTCTTCATAAAAATGCTGATGTTTCAGAAGCGCTACAGAGAAAAATTCTTCAAGCAGAAAGAGAACGAAAAGAGCTATCGGGTATTCGGAAACTAGCAAAAGAGCGTGCTAAAAAAGCAAGTCTTCATAATAAAAAATTACGTGATTGTCGTGTGCATTTAAATGATGCTAAAAACCCGAGAAATCTAGAGAGTACCTTGTTTATTACCGAGGGAGATTCGGCAAGTGGATCGATAACAAAATCTAGAGACGTAAATACACAGGCGGTATTTAGCCTTAGAGGTAAGCCATTGAATTGCTATAACATGACGAAAAAGATCGTGTATGAAAATGAGGAATTCAATCTGCTTCAAGCAGCACTAAATATAGAAGAGTCAATTGAAGATTTAAGGTATAACAATATTGTAATTGCAACGGATGCCGATGTCGATGGTATGCACATTCGTTTGTTGTTAATTACATTTTTTCTGCAATTTTTCCCAGAATTAATAAAAGAAGGGCACTTGTACATTCTTCAAACACCATTATTTAGAGTTCGAAATAAGAAGGAAACGATTTATTGTTATTCGGATCAAGAAAGAGTAAAGGCTATTAATAAATTAGGACGTAACCCAGAGATTACTCGATTTAAGGGACTTGGAGAGATTTCGCCTAATGAGTTTGTGCATTTTATTGGTGATGATATCCGTTTGGATCCGATTATGTTAGATCAGAATAAATCTATTGATGAATTGTTAGAATTTTATATGGGTAAAAACACCCCAGATCGTCAAAAATTTATTATCAATAATCTGAAAGTAGAGTTAGATCGTATAGAAGAAGCATCTTAAAAAGAGAAAACTATTTTTAAGACTATTCGTAAGTGTTGAAATAACAATTTCCTTAACCTCTTTTTAAAAGAGAGAAGAACAATAAAAATCCTTTCTCGTTAAGGAAGGTTGGAATAGGTGTTAGCCTGTTTTAATTTTAAAATAGATCAAAATATTTTTAAATGTCAGAAGAGTTAGAGCCTACTGCATCACCAGAAGAACAACCAACAAATCAACCGCAAGAGGGGGAAGCCATAAAAAGGGTTACAGGAATGTACAAAGATTGGTTTCTAGATTATGCTTCTTATGTAATTCTAGAACGTGCTGTTCCCGCTATTGAAGATGGTTTAAAGCCCGTACAACGTCGTATACTCCATTCTATGAAAGAATTAGATGATGGACGTTACAACAAGGTTGCAAATATTGTTGGACATACAATGCAGTATCATCCACATGGGGATGCCAGTATTTCGGATGCTATGGTTCAGGTAGGTCAAAAAGACTTATTGATTGACATGCAGGGAAACTGGGGGAATATTCTGACAGGGGATAGAGCTGCCGCTTCTCGTTATATCGAAGCGCGTTTATCGAAATTTGCACTAGATGTAGTGTTTAATCCTAAGATTACGGATTGGCAATTATCTTACGATGGACGTAAAAAAGAACCCATTAATTTGCCAATAATGTTCCCTTTATTATTGGCTCAGGGAGCAGAAGGTATTGCGGTAGGCTTAAGTACTAAAGTATTACCTCATAACTTTAATGAATTAATTGATGCTTCGATAAAGCATTTAAGAGGTAAAGGTTTTGAGATTTATCCCGATTTTCCAACTTCGGGTACTGCCGATGTAAGCAATTACAATGATGGAATGCGAGGAGGGAAAGTACGTTGTCGTGCTAAAATTGCACAAAAGGATAAGAATACTTTAGTGATTACAGAGATTCCATTTTCGACCACCACCACCACGCTTATAGATTCTATTTTAAAAGCAAACGATAAGGGGAAAATAAAGATCAAAAAGATTGAAGACAATACAGCATCCGAAGTAGAAATATTAGTGCATTTACCATCAAATGTTTCTCCAGATAAAACTATCGATGCCCTGTTTGCCTTTACAAATTGTGAAGTATCCATTTCGCCATTGGGTTGTGTGATAGAAGATAATAAGCCACACTTTGTTGGAGTATCTGAAATGTTACGTCGTTCTACAGATAATACTTTAGACTTATTGCGTCAAGAATTAGAAATAGAATTAGGAGAGTTAGAAAATCAATGGCATTTTGCTTCTCTAGAACGTATTTTTATCGAGAATAGAATTTATCGTGATATAGAAGAAGTCGATACTTGGGAAGGGGTTATCAGTGCAATAGACGAAGGATTGAAACCACATATAGCGCATCTAAAAAGAGCAGTTACTGAAGAGGATATAGTTCGATTGACCGAAATTAGAATCAAAAGAATTTCGAAGTTTGATATTGATAAAGCCCAACAAAAGATTGAAGCTTTAGAAGGAGAAATCGAGCAAAAGAAATTTCATTTAGCGAATTTAATAGACTATGCTGTAGACTATTTTAAAAGGTTAAAAAACACTTACGGAAAAGGTAAAGAGCGTAAGACAGAATTAAGTCACTTCGAAGATGTAGATGCAACAAAAGTAGTAGTTCGAAATACTAAGCTTTATGTGAATAGAGAAGAAGGTTTTGTAGGGACTTCATTACGTAGAGACGAATATATTGGAGATTGTGCCGATATAGATGATATTATTTGTTTTACCAAAACGGGTAAAATGATGGTTACGAAGGTAGATTCAAAAACTTTTGTTGGTAAACATATCATACACGTAGCTGTCTTTAAGAAAAAAGATAAGCGTACCGTATATAATTTAATATACAAAGATGGTCGTGGTGGAGTTAACTATATGAAGCGCTTTTCAGTTACGGGAGTAACAAGAGATAAAGAATATGACCTTACTCAGGGTAAAGCAGGATCAGAGGTGCTGTATTTTACTGCTAACCCTAATGGAGAGGCAGAAGTGATAACTATTAACTTACGTCAAGTTGGGAGTGTCAAAAAACTAAAATTTGAT
>CALFUO010000113.1 GCA_937929895.1 uncultured Aquimarina sp. | reverse complement strand
GGTTTTTTAATTTAAAGAATCTAATTATTTTGGCTGAATATCTACAAAATTCTGATAGAACGTTATGGCGCAACAATTCGGTAAAACTTGGTGGGGAGAACAATTTTTAAAGGCATTATCACAAATTGATTATTCTAATCGTTTACCGCGAGGAAAAACCTATGCACGTAAAGGGACTGTTAAAGATATTAAGATTGTCAAAAACATTATCGAGGCAAAAGTAAAAGGTAGTAGACCCCGACCTTACGAGGTTCGAATTACCATTCCTGCTTTTAAGACTTCAGAGAAAAAGAAACTGATGGATACCATTATTGGTGATCCACTGTCTTTATCTCATCTGTTAAATCGCCAATTACCCGAAGAGTTAAATGATATTGCCAAAGAACAAGGGATACAAGTTTTTCCAAACCAATGGTCAGATTTCGAAATGCAATGTTCTTGCCCGGATTGGGCCGTTCCTTGTAAACATTTGGCTGCGGTTATCTATGTTTTTTCAGCAGAAATTGATAGAAATCCATTTTTGCTATTTCAGTTACATGATTTAGATATTTTAGATGAATTGACCAAAGCAGGAATGCAGTTAGAAGGAAGTGTGAAGGCGTTGAATTTCGAAAAAATACTTTATCAAGACCCCATTTCAATTACCGTGTCCGATAGTTTTGAAGAAGCTGTTTTTGATTTATCTAAAATTACTCCGCAAACGGAAAACATATTATCTCTATTAGAACACAAAGCACTTTTTTATACGAAGCCTTTTCTACCCATACTTAAAAAGCATTATACACTAGGAACTTCCTTTGCTAAGGATACATTTGTAAAAGAGGTTTTTGAGTTAGAACCAAAGGCGTTTGAAAAGATTGAGCATATAGAACTTCAAATTGACCAAAAAGAAGTTCGTTTTCATAATGTTACATTTTCTTCCGGGAGTGAATCGATAGATACTTCAAATTTTAATCAGGATTTAGCTGCTTTAATTCAGTTTATAGAACGAATTCCTAAGAAATATGAAGACCGTCTTTCTTCCGATTTAAAGCGTTTGTATAGAGCCTATCATTTAAGTATTCATCTAATGCTTAATGGTGCCTATATTCCTCAAATTTTAGAATTAGCAAAAGAGCATTATAAGATTCGTTGGATACCAGCAGCAGCTAATGAAGAGGTGAATTATTTAGTAGAATCATTAGAGCAGTATATTCATCCGAAGTTCGTTTCTATATATACTAGTTCGAAAAAGCAGTATTACTTAACATCCAGAGATCAGGTTATTAATTTGTTGTCTATTTTTCTAACACATTTTATAGTCAAAAAGCAAACATTTAATACAGGAACAAAAGCACTTTTAGATTTTAAAATAGAAGAATTGTTTTTTAGTTATAAGAAACAAACTTTTCCTGATTTCGAAGAACAGCAAGTTCCTGATTCTATACATCAGTATTTACAGAGATTACATATCAGTAGTCAGATTTATGCGCCATTAATTAAAATTGAAGACCACCCTGAGACAAACACTTTTGAAATACAATTGTGGGTAGAGCATAAAGAAGATGCTGTTGAAAAGCCAATTCCTTTAGACGCATTTGTCCAAGGAAAAAAGTATGCAGCTTATAAGGCTTCTGTTTTTCAATCTTTATCGAGTTTGTCTAAAGATTTCGTAGACATTAAACCGTTGATTTCCTCTTTGGGGAAGGAACAACTCTTTTTAGATGGAGATGGGTTTGCTACGGTATTACTCCAAGTATTGCCGATTATTAAATTATTAGGGATTCGCATATTATTGCCCAATGCATTGAAACAATTGGCAAAGCCTCAAGTTTCTATGAAATTAGAAAGTAAAGGAACAAGTACTGATAGCAAAACGTATTTGAATTTGAATGAAATGTTAGATTTTCAGTGGCAAGTGGCTATTGGAAATCAAATGGTTTCAGTAGAAGAATTCAAAAAGTTAGTTAAGAATACTTCGGGAGTGGTTAATATTAAAGGAGAGTATGTGCTGATTGATCCTAAGCAAATTCAAACCCTATTAAATAATTTAGAAAAAGATAGAGATCTTTCTCATATCGATATATTACAAACGGCGTTAACTGAGGAATATCAGGAAGCGAAAATATCCCTTTCGAATTCAGCTCGTAGTATTATTGAGAGCTTGTTGAAAAGTGAAACAAAACCAATCCCTCAAAATCTAAAAGCTACTTTACGACCTTATCAAGAAAGAGGTTTCCAATGGTTATACAACAATAGTAAAGTTGGATTTGGAAGTATTATCGCAGATGATATGGGACTTGGTAAAACCCTACAGGTAATTTCGCTATTGCTTCAATTTAAAGCAGAAGGGCGACTAGATAAAAAGAAAGGATTGGTTGTAGTACCCACTACACTATTAACCAATTGGGAAAAAGAAATTGAAAAGTTTGCGCCAGACTTAGCTACGCATATCTATCATGGTCCAAAACGGATTTTCGAAAAAGAGGGGTACGATATTTTTATTACCACCTACGGTTTACTGCGTTCCGATATAACTAAATTTCAAAAAGTGAAATGGGAAATTTTAGTGATTGATGAAGCACAGGCTATCAAAAATGCAGGTACGGAACAAACAAAGGCTATTAAGAAAATTAAAGCTGTTGTAAAGGTAGCGATGAGTGGGACTCCTGTAGAAAACCGATTGAGTGAATATTGGAGTTTGTTCGATTTTACGAACAAAGGGTATTTAGGGTCGATGAAATATTTTACGCAACATTTTTCTGCCCCTATTGAACGAAAAAATGATCAGGTAGCGTTGCATCGTTTTAAGAAAGTTACAGATCCTTTTATATTACGTCGTTTAAAAACCGATAAATCCATCATATCGGATCTTCCAGAGAAGATAGGGCAAGATTGTTTTATAGCTTTAGGAAAGGAACAGACTGCCTTATACCAAAATGTAGTCGACGAAATGATGAGCGCTTTAAGTGATGTAGAAGAAAAATCTATTGAACGAAAAGGATTAGTGCTGAAAATGATTACGGCTCTAAAGCAAGTATGTAACCACCCTTCACAATTTTTAAAGAAAGAAGATTATCGCCCTCAGTTATCAGGAAAAGCAGAACGATTGATAGAGGTGTTGAGTTCTATCTACGAGAATAATGAGAAGGTATTGATCTTTACGCAATACAAGGAAATGGGGCAGATTCTTTCAGAAATGTTATTCAGAGCTTTCGGAACAACACCTTTATTCTTGCATGGTGGTGTTTCTCGTAAAAAGAGAGATGAAATGGTAGAAGATTTTCAAGAGAAAAAGCATATCAAAACCTTTATTCTATCTATAAAAGCAGGAGGAACAGGATTAAATCTTACCGCTGCCAATCATGTAATTCATTATGATCTTTGGTGGAATCCAGCTGTAGAAGCGCAGGCTACCGACCGAGCTTTCCGTATTGGTCAACAAAAGAATGTATTGGTACACCGTTTAATCTCTAAAGGAACTTTTGAGGAAAAAATCAATCAAATGCTTCAGGATAAAAAGCAGTTGGCTAATATGGCAGTTTCTACAGGAGAAAAATGGATTGGCGATCTATCGAATGACGAATTAAAAGAATTGGTTTCGTAATTTTTAGGAATCAAAAACAAATATCTTCAGATGAACCGAAAGCAATTTGAGAAAATTTTTAAAGAACATGAATCTGAAGCCCAAATTTGGGTTATCACTCGGGTTAAAAAATTACCAAAGGAGATTGTCCAAATGGCAATTAATTTAGCAAGTCTCGATTTTATAAATTACGTTCGAGTATGTGATGAAACCCTAGCGGTATCTAGTGAAAATTATCCAAGACGCCCTAAAGTACCTATTACAGATGAGAATCACGAAACAGCTATAGGTGTAAAATTACTTTATCATACCAAATATAAGTCTATTGATTTTTTTGAAATAAATTCTCCAATTAAAGGAAATGGAGGTAAAATGGTAGATGCTTTGTTAAAGGATTTTCCTGAAAATTGGCAGCCTTGCGTTACGTTTGACTGGAGTAATGGCTTTTGGGATAAAATGAAAAAAAGACACGACAATTTAAAATGGTTTCTATAATACCTCTAGTATCTTAAACTTTAGAAAAAA
>CALFUO010000112.1 GCA_937929895.1 uncultured Aquimarina sp. | reverse complement strand
TCGAATAATCGATGTAAGCAGATTTCATTTGATCTTCAATATTAATAGGAATGAGCTTTTCTCCTTCTGCCATAATTATTAATAATTATTATTAGAAAATTACAACTAGCAAAATAGGTAAATATGTCTGAAGTAACCGTACTCGACCGTTTTAATATTTACATTTTATTAACAATCGATACCCTTGAGAGCGTTAATAAATAAAAGCAAAAAGCAAAGAAAAATTCATGACAGATTATAATATTTGGGAAAAGGGTACGACTATTGAGTAGTATAATTATGAAAAAAATATTATTTTTAATTCACTTTGTGTGTTTTACACTGGAGTCGCCTCATTTTTATTATATTTAATAATCAAGCCTGAATACAGATTTGTATTCAACTGAATAAAATACTAAGCGTATGGATGATAATTTTTCAGGAAAAGTAAAGGATGTTATAGCCTACAGTAAGGAAGAAGCATTACGCCTAGGACACGATTTTATAGGGACTGAACATTTAATGTTGGGACTTTTAAGGGATGGTACAGGAAAAGCTATAGACATTTTATATGCACTAGATATAGACCTTAGCCATTTAAGAAAGAAAGTAGAGATTTTGACACCTGCAAATTCTAACATAGCTGTTGCCTCTAACGAAAAAAAGAATTTACACCTAACTAGACAAGCCGAAAGAGCCTTAAAAACTACGTTTTTAGAAGCTAAATTATTTCATAGTGTAACGATTAATACGGCCCACTTGTTATTGTGTATTCTTAGAAACGATAACGATCCTACAACCAAGTTAATGAATCGTTTAAAAATAGATTATGACTCAGTTAAAGACCACTTCAAAGATATGATTCATGAAGATGATACTTCTGGAAATAACAGAATCGATAATCCTCTAGCTGATGCCAATTTCCCTGAAGGAAATGACGAAGGAGAAAAAGAAAACTTTGGAGCAGGAAATTCTAGTGCTGCTGGGAATACAAAATCTTCTAAAAAGTCTACAACGCCAGTTTTAGACAATTTCGGTAGAGATCTTACAGCTATGGCTGAAGAAGGCAAATTAGACCCAGTTGTGGGACGCGAGAAAGAAATTGAACGTGTATCTCAAATCTTAAGTCGTAGAAAGAAAAACAACCCTCTTTTAATCGGAGAACCAGGTGTAGGTAAATCTGCTATCGCCGAAGGCCTAGCATTACGTATTACACAACGAAAGGTTTCTAGAATTTTATTTGGAAAACGCCTTATCACTCTAGATTTAGCAAGTTTAGTCGCAGGAACCAAGTACAGAGGTCAGTTCGAAGAGCGTATGAAAGCTGTTATGAATGAACTGGAAAAGAATGATGACATTATTCTTTTCATAGACGAAATTCATACTATTGTTGGAGCTGGAGGAGCAACAGGTAGTTTAGATGCTTCTAATATGTTTAAACCTGCTTTAGCTAGAGGTGAAATCCAATGTATTGGAGCCACTACTTTAGATGAATACAGAAATTCAATCGAAAAGGATGGTGCTTTAGAGCGTCGTTTTCAAAAAGTAATTGTAGAACCAACAAATATTGAAGAAACGATTGAAATTCTAAACAATATCAAAGCCAAATATGAAGATCATCATAATGTAATTTATACAGAAGAAGCGTTAGAAGCTTGTGTAAAACTTACAAGTCGATATATGACAGATCGTTTTTTACCGGATAAAGCTATCGATGCTTTAGACGAAGCAGGTTCACGTGTTCATATTACTAACATAGATGTCCCTAAGTTGATCCTCGATTTAGAGCGTAAACTTGAAGAAGTTAAAGAACTAAAAAACAGTGTTGTTAAGAAGCAGAAATATGAAGAAGCTGCAAAGTTACGTGATGATGAAAAGAACATTGAAAAGCAGTTAAAAACAGAACAAGAACGTTGGGAAGAAGAAGCTAAAGCACACAAAGAAATTGTAGACGAAAACAATGTTGCGGATGTTGTTTCGATGATGACTGGTATCCCTGTAAATCGCATAGCGCAAACAGAAATTGCAAAATTAGCTGATTTACCTAATCTAATTCAAGGCAAAGTAATTGGTCAAGATAATGCAGTACAAAAGGTCGTTAAAGCAATACAACGCAATAGAGCTGGTTTAAAAGATCCTAACAAACCTATTGGATCATTTATTTTCTTAGGCCAGACAGGAGTTGGAAAAACGCAATTAGCTAAAGTATTAGCTAAAGAGTTATTCGATAGTGAAGAAGCATTGATCCGTGTAGATATGAGTGAATACATGGAGAAATTTGCTATCTCTCGCTTAGTCGGGGCACCTCCAGGATATGTAGGATACGAAGAAGGTGGTCAATTGACAGAAAAAGTCCGTCGTAAGCCATACGCTGTAGTTCTTTTAGATGAGATCGAGAAAGCACACCCGGATGTATTTAATATGCTTCTACAAGTGTTAGATGATGGATATTTAACAGATAGCCTTGGACGTAAGATAGACTTTAGAAATACGATTATCATTATGACCTCTAATATCGGAGCTCGTAAATTAAAGGAATTTGGAACAGGTGTCGGTTTCGGTACTTCTTCTCAAAAATCACAAGCAGACGCAAATGCCAAAAGTGTCATCGAAGGTGCATTGAAAAAAGCCTTTGCACCAGAATTCCTTAACCGTATAGATGATGTTATTGTATTTAATGCACTTGAGCGTGAGGATATTCACAAGATCATTGATATTGAATTACATAAACTATTTGTTCGCATTAAAGATTTAGGTTACGACTTATCTTTAAGTGAAAAAGCGAAAGATTATATTGCCGATAAAGGTTTCGATAAGCAATATGGTGCACGACCTTTAAAACGGGCAATACAAAAGTATATTGAAGATACTTTAGCCGAGGAAATTGTGCAATCTAAACTTAAAGAAGGTGATGCCATCTTCATGGACTTAGATGAGGATAATAGAGAATTAACAATTAAAATTGATTCCTCAGAAGTAGCTGAATAATAATTCATTTTAAAATTATTAAAAGCCTTTAGTTCTTTTTTGACTAAAGGCTTTTTTTATTGAACACGAATCTAGCTTTCTGAAATATTATGATTGCAATAAAACGGAAACAATTTTAGCCTGTTCAGGACATAAAAATTCTGAATAGCCTTAGTTATCGTTAAATTTTATAACGTAGAAATAGTAGAAAAAATTTAGCATTTTAACGATTATATTATTTCTGAATAGATATTATGTATTATTAAGCCCATATAGGCTTTCATCTTACCCCACTAACTTTCGATAAGATAAAAATTACAATTACTGAGTAAGTCTTATTATTTGAAGTCTTTCTTAAGGAATGAACTACACCGATGCAAGCATACTGGGTATCCGACCTAAAACAGTGTTAATTGTTTTGACTTATGTAGAATACTATATTCTTTTATCAACCTTTGATCCCGAACCTATTTAGAAATACTGTTTTCATCTCCAAACTTGCTTATCGTATTTACAAAATAACCACTTGACCAAAACGAACCTCCCAAAGTATTTTCTTGACTTCTGGATGAAGTTTGAACATCTCACGGGCTGCGATACTTTTATCATTTTCACCTAATAGCTAACACTTTCACTTATAATGGATTGAACTAAAAAATAAACTTCGTAACGCAACGAAATCGATGAACAAATTGAAACCAAGCTATCATTAATTGATTCATCAAAAACAACACAATGACGATACTTTGTTGGAAAAACTAAATGATACAGTGGAATTGGACTTATAAATGTATTCACTTTTAGACATATCCAAAAATAATTCTTTATACGACCGATTCAAGCATCTGGTAATCAAACTTCAAAAGATTAAATTTAGGATTGATCAAACTTGGTTTGAATATTAAAAATTAGTCTTCTGCTAAATAGCTCCTAGAATCCTATACTTATAATCTTAAATAAGATCTAAATTACATATTCCATCAATATTACTCTTTTATAAATTTAAAAATATTTCCTTCTTCCAGTTCTAATAAATAGATACCACTATCAAAATTTTCAACATCTATTCTTTCATCACCTATAACAGCCCCTTCTTTTATCTTTTTACCCAAAAAACTATAGATGGTATAATTTACCATTCTAGCTAGCCCCAAAATATTGATAAAGTCCCTAGTAGGGTTAGGCTGTACTACTATTTTGTTCCTAGAAGCTTCTATATTATCATTAATTGCTAGTGTTAACTCCTCTACAGTATGCAGATAAAATCGACCTTCACCACTAAGGTTACTTGTCAGAGTTACTTTATAATTTGAACCTGAATTCGATAAATCAGTAAAAATATTATTTTCACGATCTTCTAGGTACACAAGAATATTTGCTGTTAAACCGTAATGAATAGCTGAAAAAGTAACTTCCTCCCCACTAGAACCGTCGAACCCTATAGCTATTATAGCGCTTTCATTAGGTACGGTTTGTATAGAATAATCTTCATCAAATTTATCTCCCGTACGATTATCTGTTACCAGTTTTGTATAAATACCCAAATTAAAGCTTTCTCCAGAAGGTGAGGTTCCTGGCCCTCTTGTTGAATCGTATCCATTATCAAAACCAAAAGTAGATGATTCAAGGAAAAAGACTTGGGCATTTCGTGTGTTCATACCGTCTGTTACAGACAAATACACATTAGGGTGTAAAGTACTAACAGATTGAGAATTTACATTATTGATTAAAAAGAGTGATAAACATGTTAATGTAATTAAAGATTTTAAGTAATTATAATTCATAGTGACGTAGTTTCTAATTACACAAACCTACTCTTATTTTTAGATAAAAGTAGGTTTTTTGACCACAAAGTTTTTAAAGAACGTTTTGATACAAAAAAGATTGATAATTACAAACTATCAAAAAGTTTACCTAAAAAAGTAGCCTGAGAATCCTTGGACTAAAAACCCACATTTTAGGCTACTGTCTGGATACAAATATATTTTTAAGTTGTGATTAAAAATTGCAGACGGGATATTTTGAAAATTTGAAAGATAAGCGATTGTTGAATAGAGGAAATTCTATTCTCAATCGCTTATTTAGTTCTAGCGTACATTCGATACGTCAATTAGCCACGAATGATTCAGAGACAAAAGCTATGTACTGCTTCTTTCAGAATGATAATATAAGAGAAGAAGGTATCATTAGAAATATGTCTATCAATTGTAAAAATGCAGTTAGTAATAAATCTGGAAATAAAGTACCCGAAGTTGTAGATTCATCGTAACAACATTTACTACATCTTCGACTGGCAGGTTTGTTTTCCTTTTATATATTTTGTCGACTGTCAACGTTTACAAGAATAACCGTTTTCCCATTTAAGCTCCGTTAGGTAATTACAACAGTCTCTATTCCAAAAAAATCAGATGTTAGAAACCTAATAAAGCATTTTACAACGAAAACACAATTAAGTTATCACCAATTTCTATAGAATTAAAGTCTAAAAATAAGCCCACAAACTGTAAACACTGAGGTGTATAAAAAAACACATGGGTAGCATCATTTTTATACCACCAATTTCCAAAATCGATATTGCTTGTAAAAATATTGGTTTGAAGAATCAATTTACCTCTGGACTTAAGCAGAGACTTTAACAATAAAAATTCTTTTTCTGGATTGTTGAAATGTTCTACAACTTCACAAGCAGTGATGTAATCATATTTGTGCTGTAAAGTCTCTTTTTGGGGTTTATAAAAAGGATCGTAACCCACTATATCATATCCCCGTTCTTGTAATAATTTAGCTACAATTTCAGATTTTCCGCAACCAAAATCTAAACCCTTATCTGTTGTCGTAAAATTTTTTAGTATTTCTGAGACCGTAGGATTTACAGAATTCCGATATCCTTGATTATTGATATCGTCACTATGATGATCATACCTCTCTTTCTCTTCTTCCTTTTCTAATAAATTAGCTTGATCTACAAATATTCCTGTACAACGGGTACACTCAAAGAAGTTTCTTTTTTTACTTTGGTAAAACAAATTCCCTGTATTACGACAAAGTGGGCATTGTATCTCTTTTTCTTTGGTAGATTTTTGCATAATTTGCAAATTGAATAAAACAAAAAATTGTCACATTATCGGATTTTGCTATTTTAATATAGTTCCATCCTACAATATGACAATTTTAGAATACTTAACTATACATAGATAGTTACTATTAAATAGTATAGAAACTTAAATACTGCCTACAGATTTTTAATTCTAGACCATTTCTTCTTCCAGATATTAAGTTCATCCTGATGCTTGTCAATACGCTTGTAAACATCAGCTACTAGAGGATTTGTTTTATCAGCATGCTTAAAGAACTGTAAATTGTTTTCCAATTGAATGATATCTCCCTTAATATCATCCATTTTCTTTTTAATAAAGTTTTTTTCACTTCGAATTAAACGATCGTCGTCTTGGTCTTTTAACTCTGCAAGTTTCGTTTCAAACTTTAGCAGTTCGGATTCCTGCTTGTTGATATTTAATTTTGAAAATAAACCGTCTAAAACCTTACTAAAATCCTCTTCAATCTTGCGCATTTTAAAAGGAACAGATCCTAACGTCTTCCATTCAGAAATCTTAGTGGTAATTGACTCAATATCTTCTAAAGCTTCATCTTTTAAACTCTCTATAAAAGATTTCTTTTTCTCGTAGTTTTCTAACTGTTCTTTATTCGCAGCATCTTTTTGGTTATGAATACGATCAAAATAGTAGTTACAAGCATCTTTAAATTGTTTCCAGATCTTATCACTTTCTTTGCGTGGAACATGACCTATTCTTTTCCAATCACCCTGAATCTTTTTCATTAAGGGCGTAGTTGCTTCAAAATCTTCACTATCCTTATTTGCTTCAGCAATCTCGATAAGCTCTTTTTTCTTCTTCAAGTTCTCTAGTTGCTCGCCTTTCATGCCTTTATAGAACTCATTCTTTCCTTTATTAAAAAGACGTTCAGCTGCACGGAATTCATCCCAAATAGAATTTTTAAACTCGTTAGGAACGCGACCGACAGTTTTAAAAGTATCATGAAGTGCTTCTACTTCTTTGATTGATTTTTGCCAATCATTATGCCCCTTCTTATTACGTTCAGCAAGTACAGTGATCTCTGCAATGATTTCTCTACGACGCACTAAGTTTTCTTCTTGCTTTGCTTCTTGCTCTGCAAAATACTCTTGGCGCTTATCGTGAATTATTTTAGTCAATTCACTAAACTTATCCCAGATATAGTCTTTGTATTCTTTAGCAACAGGTCCTATTTCCTCTTTCCAGATCTTATGTAATACTTGTAACTCTCTAAAAGCACGTGTTGCACTAGCCTCTTGCGTTAATTCTTTTGCACGCTCGATAATCTTAACTTTTTGTTCTAGATTATTCTTAAAGTCTTTATCTCTAAATTCTCTATCTAGGTGTACAATCTCGTAGAACTTGTCTACGTGATGATAGAAAGTATTCCAAGTGATATTGTTTTTATCCTTAGGGATTGCGCCAGCTTGATGCCAATTTTCTTTTATTTCTTTAAACGTATTGAATTTTTGGTTAACCGATTGCTCGGAATCTGCAATCAATACTTTTAAATCTTCTATCAATTCAAGACGAACCTTTAAGTTATTCTCTAAGTTCGTCTGAATGTTTTTGTAGTACTGATTACGCTTATCTTTGTAACTAAAATAAGCTTCATTAAACTCTCTTTTTAAAGGAGTTGTATAGTAAAAATCTATTTCGTTCCCACCTTCGGCAATAAACGCTGACTTACTGGCAGCAGCTGCTTCGTCAAAGTTTACGTTAAATTGAGCACGAATTGCTTCTACCTGCTCTTTAATAAATTGAACTGGGTATTTTAGTGTCAGTTTACGCAGACTTGCTAATAATTCTTCTTGAGAAAGTTTTGTATAATCTTCTTCAGGAATTTCAACGACCTCTTCTTTAGGTTTCTCAACTACCTCGATACTTACTGTATCTTCTGTAGTGGCTTCTACTTCTGCAATAGCTTCAGTTTCAACAACCGTTTCGGTTTTTATTTCTAAAGCCTCGTTTTCTGTTGATGTAACCTCTTGTTGAGTTTGCTCTAAGGCTTTTTCAGCTTCGCTGTTGTTATTGTTTTCAGGGTTAGTGATTTCCATGACTGATTTCAATAATAATGTTCAATTCGCGGGTTCAATATACAAAAAATGACACGCGCTCGACAGACTAACGATTCCAAATTTCCCATGCTTTCTCTGCTTGTAGGATTAACATGCGATATCCATTAATGGCTTTTGCCCCTTTTTCGATCCCTTTTTGCATAAAGGTAGTCACCTCTGGATTATAAATTAAATCGAACATTATGTGTCGATCTGTTAAAAATTTATAAGGTAAATTAGGACACTCTTCCACTTTGGGAAAAGTACCTACTGGAGAACAATTCACTATTAAATGATACTCTTTTATAATCTCCTCGTTCAAATCTTCGTATGTCAACTGATCTTGTTTCGAAGAACGTGAAACATATTTCCATTCGATTCCTAAATCTTTTAGAGCCTTAACTACCGCCTTAGAAGCACCACCTGTCCCTAGAACCAATGCTTTCTTAGGTAGTTCGGAAACGCTTTCTAACAAAGAGTTCTTAAAACCATAGTAGTCACTGTTGTGTCCAGAAAGTGTTCCGTCCTTTTCGAACTTAATAACGTTCACTGCTCCTATTTCTTCTACTTCTTGTGACAAATCGTCTAAAAATGGGAATACATCTTGTTTATAAGGAATCGTAACATTTAAACCACTTAACTGCTTCTCTTCGAGCAAAGACTTCAATTCGTTAATCTCTTTTAAATCGAACGTATAATATTGAGCATCGATTTCTTCTTTTCCAAATCGATCATTAAAATATTTTTCGGAGAATGAATAACTAATGTTTCTTCCTAATAAACCGTATTCCTTTTTCATTGAGAATGTATTTACTCTTTTAATTTCGATTTCAAATGTAGCGATAGTTTTGAATTTGGTAGTTAAAGAATTCAGGAGTTAATAAGTCAAAGAACATCTATTCATGAACTGTAGCGCATAACTACTTAACTTCTCTAACTCCTTTTAAATTCTTTGACTCCCTTTCTCAATAAAATCCGCTATTTAAACCATATACCCTAAATACTAACAACTAACCACTAACAACTATGAACTTATTACTATATTTGCCCAAATTTTACAGACATAAATACTTATAAATAATGGCTAATTATTTTAACACCTTAACATTAGGGGAGCAATTAACGCAATTAGGTAAGTGTCGCTTTATGGACGCTTCAGAATTTGCTGATGGTGTAAACGCACTTTTAGGAAAGAAAATTGTAATCGTTGGTTGTGGAGCACAAGGGTTAAACCAAGGATTAAACATGAAAGATTCTGGTTTAGATATCTCTTATGCCTTACGTGATGCTGCAATTTCAGAAAAGCGTCAGTCTTACTTAAACGCTACTGAAAATGGATTTGTAGTTGGTACTTACCAAGAGTTAATTCCGACTGCTGATGTAGTTATTAACTTGACTCCAGACAAGCAACACACTAGTGTGGTTAAGGCAGTTATGCCATTAATGAAAAAAGGAGCTACGTTAACTTACTCTCACGGTTTTAACATCGTTGAAGAAGGAATGCAAGTTCGTGAGGACTTAACAGTAATCATGGTAGCACCTAAATCTCCTGGTTCTGAGGTACGTGAAGAGTACAAAAGAGGATTTGGTGTACCAACATTAATCGCTGTACACGAAGAAAACGACCCAGAAGGACGTGGATGGGCTGAAGCTAAAGCTTACGCTGTAGGTACTGGTGGAGATAGAGCTGGTGTATTAGCTTCTTCTTTTATCGCAGAGGTAAAGTCTGACCTTATGGGTGAGCAAACTATTCTTTGTGGTTTATTACAAACTGGATCTATCTTATGTTTCGATAAGATGGTTGAAGAAGGAATCGACGCTGGTTATGCTTCTAAATTAATCCAATACGGATGGGAAACTATCACCGAAGGATTAAAGTACGGTGGTATCACTAACATGATGGATCGTTTAAGCAATGTTGCAAAAATCAAAGCTTACGAAGTTTCTGAAGAGTTAAAAGACATTATGCGTCCTTTATTCAACAAGCACATGGATGATATCATTACTGGAGAATTCTCTAAGACAATGATGGAAGACTGGGCTAATGATGATAAAAACTTATTAGGTTGGAGAGCTGCGACTGCTGAAACTAACTTCGAAAAAACTCCTGCTGGAGATATTGAAATTAGTGAACAAGAATACTACGATAACGGAGTATTAATGGTAGCTATGGTTCGTGCAGGTGTAGAATTAGCTTACGAAGCGATGACACAAGTAGGTATCATCGAAGAATCTGCTTACTACGAATCTTTACATGAAACTCCATTAATTGCTAATACAATAGCACGTAAGAAATTATACGAAATGAACCGTGTCATCTCTGATACAGCAGAATATGGATGTTATTTATTCGACCATGCATGTAAGCCTTTATTAAAAGACTTTATGTCTAAAGTATCTACTGATATTATTGGTAAGCCTTACGCTAAAGATAACGGTGCTGGTGTAAACAACGCCAAATTGATCGAGGTTAATGACGAAATCCGTAACCACTCTATTGAAATCGTAGGTGAAGAATTACGTGAAGCTATGACAGCTATGAAGCCTATTGTATAATTATAATTTGTTATACTTTATCAAGTAAATTAAAAAAGGCTACACTTTTAAAGTGTAGCCTTTTTTAATTTATATAATTCTAGTCTATTTATAGCTGAAAAATAGAAATTTATTAGAGAGTATGCCTGAAAAAATAATTCACTATAGGCTATCAAATTTGAAAAATAAATGTTTTATTTTCATAAACCTATTTACATAAGTCTTAAAAACATATTATGAAATTAAAAAACACTCTTTTTTTAGCATTTTTGACTTTTTCCTACGTACTAAGTTTTTCTCAAGCAGATTATATTGCTCACAAGAATATAGGCACGATTACTGTAGATGGAATCCTTGATGAGGCACAGTGGGAACATGCTGAAGTTCAAAAAATGGACCACTTTTATAAAAACACTAAAAAAGATCATAAGCGTAAATCTTCGGTACGTATATTATGGGATGAAAAAAATATCTATTTATTTTTTGATGTAAAAGATGGCTATATACAAGCAAGAACAACCGAAAGAGATGGACCTACTTATTTCGATGATTGTGCAGAAATCTTCTTGATTCCTGTTCCAGAAAACAAACAACTTCATTTTTGTTTCGAAACAAATGTTATTAAAACGACTAATGATTTAATATTTATTAATGACTTTGCTAATGGAAAACATGGCGTTTTTAAAGGTTACAACCCTGAATTTAAAGTAGCAGTTACTATAGATGGTACGCTGAATGATAATACAGATATCGATAAAGGATGGACTATGGAGATGGCGATTCCGTTGAAATCTTTTAATGAAGTGATTCGTCTAAATCCTATTAAAGAAGGTGCTGTTTGGGAATTTTTAGCAGTACGCCAAGACCGCGATGCAAATGAAGGGAACTATAGAGCTACGGCAGCTAGTTTTCCTATCGCGGATTTTAACAAAGGTGTGCATCAACCTAAAGAGTTTGGAAAACTTGTTTTTGAAAAGTAAACCACCGTTAGAAACGAGAAACAGAAGCTTTGATTTTCAGATTAGCCCCATAGGGGCAATAACACACCTAAGGTCACTAACTATTACTTCGAAATATTCATAAAACTTTATAAAGCATTATCACAAGTATCCGAAACTTTAGAATATAGACCGTTTCACTAAAAGAGAAGAGAAATAGAGTTTAGAAATCAAATTGTTACAAGTTTTGAACTTAGATATTTTTAATTCATCTCAGAAAATATCTTTTCTCAGCATTTTGACACTCAAGCTTTTTAAATTGAAAACAAATCATTCAAAATTTTTGATTTTTCTGAAATCTGAAACTTTCAGATACTAGTGAAGCATTATATAGATTTCAACACTTTAGATTTGGAAAAAAGAAACTAAATAATAGCAAAGCCTTTAAAACATGACCTCCATCTAAGACGGAGGTTTTAAAGACTCAAAATAAAGCACGTAATATTAATCATCATTTCTAAAACTTAAAACTTTCGGATACTAGTGACAAATTATAGAAAATACGATACACACTCCTAGTAACTTCGATAAAAGTTGAGTTTCATAGGTACTTGGTGTTTTACCTCCTTGTTCTTTTTAAAATATTACCTATTCTTATCCTCAATCCAATCTTTAGCATTGATGAAAGCTTGTAACCAAGGCGTCACTTCATCTTGTCTATCTTGTGGGTAATTTGCCCAGTTCCATTGGAAGATTGAACGCTCAATATGAGGCATAGTTGCTAAATGACGTCCATCTTTCGTCGCTAACATAGCCGTGTTATAACTAGAACCATTCGGATTCGCTGGATAACCTTCGTAACCATATTTAGCTACAATATTATATTGCTCTTCAGCTAATGGTAAATCGAATTTCCCTTCCCCATGAGAAATCCAAACACCCAATTTAGCACCTTCCATATTCGAAAGCATTACAGAGTTGTTTTTTTGTATTTCTACTGAAGTAAAGTTACTCTCATGCTTACCGGAATCATTATGAAGCATTTTTCCTTTTGGCTCATTATCTATATCGATTAAACCCAATTCCATCCATAATTGACACCCATTACAGATTCCAACAGACAAAGTATCTTCTCTTTTAAAGAAATCCTCTAACGCTTTCTTTGCTTTCTCATTGTATTTGAAAGCTCCAGCCCATCCTTTTGCAGAACCTAATACATCTGAGTTAGAAAATCCTCCTGCGGCACCGATAAACTGAATATCTTCTAAAGTTTCACGACCAGAAATCAAATCCGTCATATGTACATCTTTCACATCGAAACCAGCTAAATACAATGAATTAGCCATCTCGCGCTCAGAGTTACATCCTTTTTCACGGATTACTGCTGCTTTAGGTCTATTCTCCTTACTAAATTCTGGCTTTTCACCTGTAAAGTTCGCTGGGAATACGAAGTCTAAGGCTTGATTCTTATAGTTATCGTAACGCTCTTTTGCTTTTACTTCACCACTTTGCTTAGCATCTAATAAATAAGAAGTCTTAAACCAAGTATCTCTTAATGCAGTAATATTGAAGTTTAAAGTATCAGCAGCATTTTTAACTGCTAAAGCGTTACCTGAAACCACTTCACCAATTTTAGCAAATTCAATATTAGCTGAACTTAAGGTAGCCTCTACAGTTTCATTGTCTTTCGCTTGTAATACCAAACCGATGTTTTCTGCAAACAACACTTTTGTAGTATCCGATTCCCCTAATCCTGCTAAGTCGATATTAGCCGCTAAATCTACATCAGCGAAACACAATTCTAATAATGATGTAATTAAACCACCAGAACCGATATCGTGACCTGCTACGATTTGATCTGCAACAATTAAATCTTGAAGTGTATTGAAAACTGAAGCTACTTTATTGTCATCAACAATCGTTGGTGCTTCAGTTCCTATTTTATTTAAAATCTGTGCAAAAGAAGAACCTCCTAATTTGAAATCATCCCCAGAAACGTTGATGTAGTAAATACTACCCCCTCCTTTTTGTAACACAGGCTCTACTACTCTATTGATATCTGAACAATGTCCTGCTGCAGAAATAATCACTGTACCAGGAGCAGTTACGTCTTTGTCAGCGTACTTCTGCTTCATTGATAAAGAATCTTTTCCTGTAGGCACATTGATTCCTAAATTGATCGCAAATTCAGAAACTGCTTCGACTGCGCTGTATAAACGAGCATCTTCACCCTCATTATTACATGGCCACATCCAGTTTGCAGAAAGTGAAATCGACTTTAATCCCTTTTCTAATGGTGCCCAAATAATGTTTGTTAACGACTCTGCAATTGCATTTTTACTCCCTGCTTTAGGATCGATTAATCCTGTTAAAGGAGAGTGTCCAATTGATGTAGCAATACCGTGAGAAGAAGCATAATCTAATGCCATCACCCCAACGTTATTTAATGGTAATTGTAATGGACCTGCGCATTGCTGTTTCGCCACGCGTCCACCAACACAACGGTCTACTTTGTTCGTTAACCAATCTTTACACGCTACTGCCTCTAATTGTAATACTTGTTCTAAATATCCTTGCATTTTTGAAGCGTCGTAAGTAACTCCTTCATAATTATAACTAACCGTTTTGTCCGTCATAATTGTTTTAGGAGAACTACCGAACATATCGCTCATAGCCAAGTCCATTGGCTTATCTCCGTTCGTAGCAGATTCGAACGTAAAACGATCGTCACCTGTTACTTTACCTACCGGATAAATTGGAGCTCTTTCACGCTCTGCGATTTCAGTTAGTGTTTCTAAACTTTTAGAATCAATAACTAACCCCATACGCTCTTGAGACTCATTACCAATAATTTCTTTTGCAGAAAGTGTTGGGTCACCTACTGGTAATTTATCTAAATCAATCTTTCCTCCAGTATCTTCTACTAATTCAGAAAGACAGTTTAAGTGTCCTCCTGCTCCGTGATCGTGAATCGAAACAATTGGATTTACATCACTCTCTACCATACCACGAATGGCGTTGGCTGCACGTTTTTGCATTTCTGGATTCGAACGCTGAATCGCGTTTAATTCGATTCCTGAACTATTTCCACCTGTATCTGCCGAAGAAACTGCTGCTCCTCCCATACCGATACGGTAGTTTTCTCCACCAAGAATTACGATTTCTTCTTCCGTACTTGGAGTATCTTTTAATGCTTGTTCTTTCTTACCATATCCTATACCACCTGCTTGCATGATTACTTTATCGAAACCTATTAAGCGTGCATCTTCTTCGTGCTCGAAAGTCAATACAGAACCTGTAATTAACGGCTGACCAAACTTGTTTCCAAAATCAGAAGCTCCATTAGAAGCTTTGATTAAAATATCCATTGGTGTTTGGTATAACCATTTACGTTCGTCAACTTTTTGTTCCCAAGGTCTCAAGCTCTCGGCAGAGTTAGGATCAACTTCTAAACGAGAATAAGAAGTCATATAAACCGCTGTTCCGGCTAATGGTAAAGAACCTTTTCCACCTGCAAGACGGTCACGAATTTCTCCTCCTGCACCCGTTGCAGCTCCGTTAAAAGGCTCTACTGTAGTTGGAAAGTTATGTGTTTCCGCTTTTATCGAAATAACACTTTCAAATTCTTTTTCTTCGTAATAATCTGGCTTATTTGCCGTTTTTGGTGCAAACTGAGTCACCTTCGGCCCATTTACAAAGGCGACATTGTCTTTATATGCTGAAACAATTCCGTTAGGATTTTCCTGTGAAGTCTTCTTGATTAATTTGAATAAAGAAGTTTCTTTTGCTGACCCATCGATCACAAATGTTCCATTGAATATTTTGTGACGACAGTGCTCCGAATTTACTTGAGAGAATCCAAAAACTTCAGAATCCGTTAATGGTCTTCCTATTTTTGCTGCAACACTTTCTAAATAAGAAACCTCTTCATCGCTTAAAGAAAGTCCTTCTTGTTTGTTATAAGCTGCAATATCTTCAATTGGAAGAATCGCTTCTGGTTCTATATCAATAGTAAAGCTATCTTGATGTAACCCTTCGTATTTTGCAGATAACATTGGATCGAAATCTACGAAATCCGCAGCAACACTTTTAAACTCTTCAATTCTAATAATTCCCGAAATCCCCATATTTTGAGTGATCTCTACGGCATTCGTACTCCAAGGAGTAATCATCGCAGCTCTAGGTCCTACAAAAGTAGTGTCTAAACTTTCTGCTTCAATTTTAGGTTGATCTCCAAATAACCAACTTAATTTTTGAATGTCTGCATCTATTAAATTTCCCTCAGTTTGAACAGCAAAAACTTTTGACTGCTCGCTTCCAAAAAAATGAATCATACGTATGGAATTGAAACGTTGTTTAAAGTTGCAAAATTACGGCTATTCGAACAATTAGGTAGCACGTTGTTTAAAATTTGTTAACAGAGATCTTAAACCTCAATTGGACACTAATGCATTAAAAAAACTCTTATTTTCTATCTTTCTTAAACAATCCTAGTACTACTTTTAAAACAATACCAGCAGCAACACCAATCAAAAGATCTGTCATTAGTGTTACAGCAAGAGTTACAATATACTGTAACAACTGATCAATCCCACTATTATTTATTTTCTTAACCTCTTTAATAGAAGCCAACTTTAACCCCGTGTAAACTAGCATTGCAGCTAAAGCTGTATTAGGAATAGTTCTTATTACCGTAGCGGCTAATAAAACAAAAAGAAATAAGAATAAGCCATGGTAGAAATTACTCATTCTACCTTTTGCACCTGCATTAATATTGGCAGAACTTCTTACAATCTCAGAAATCATAGGTAAGCCCCCTACAAATCCAGCAATAGTATTTCCAATACCTACGGCGACTAGATCCTGATTCAGGTTCGTTTCTCTTCTCTCTGGATCTAAAGCATCGATAGCCTTTGCACTTAACACCGATTCAATACTTCCAACCAAAGTAAACATTATAATGTACTTGATAGAAGTGTAGGACTGTAATTGCGAAAAATCTGGGAAAGTAATACCACTTAAAAAACTTTCTGGTAGCACTACTAAAAATTTCGAAGGGTCGATAGTGAAATCAGCAGTACCAATACTATAACTGTGTTCTAAAGATAAGTTAAAGATAAAACCCAAGGGAATTGCTATTAATAAAACCAATAATGGTGCTGGCAATTTCTGAATTGTCACATTCTTAATCAATGGATGAACAAACAACAGTGTTAGACTTACAAATCCAATAATGGCCACCTTAGGATTCAAATTCATTAAACTTTTAGGAACTTCTGCAAGTAACCCTAATGGAGATTTGCTTTCG
>CALFUO010000111.1 GCA_937929895.1 uncultured Aquimarina sp. | reverse complement strand
AGCAATATTAGGTCCTATATTAGTGAAAAAGTCGTTAAATATTTTCACTGTATCGTTTAAATTGTATATTACTTTTCCTTTAACTTTGAGAGAGTTCGGTAAATTAGAATTAACTTTTTTATTATCTATAATAGACTTGATTCCTAACCAAGTCTTACTAATATCAGATTTGTTTTTATCAATAATGGTTTTAAAATATTTAAAAAAAGATGATTGGAGTTTCAGTGAGGAGACACTCTTCCCTTACTTATTTGTCAGTCAAGTGTGACAGTGGTTTGAAAAATAGCTCTCAACACCCATAAGCTTAAAATGTACATTGTGAATAAGAAAAAATATTCAAAAAAGAAAAGCCCGTATTATTTCTAACACGGGCTTTTAAACTTTTTATTCAAGGCTTTTTACGCTCTAGCTTTACGGTTACCTTCTACAACCGAAACATCAAAAGATTTAAACTTTTTTAGGTAATCTACTACTGTAGTTCCGAAAGCATCTTCGAAGGTGTTGGTACCGTAACTTCTAAGGTATTTTTTTACTGCGCCTGGGCCAACTAAGTGAGCTGCTGCTAAAATTCCTGATTCGGTAACATAGGTTCCTCTCATCCAAGTGTTCGAATAACGCTTGATTTCTCTTCGTAAAATCCATTTGTTACGAGATAGATTTGCATAAAATGCACGCTCTTGTAACACTGGGTCCGATAAAAAATCCTGAGGATTGCGAATACCGATTAGCTCTAATGTTCCTTTTCCAAACTGGTACTTTCCCAAATAACCAAATTTATTGACCACTCCATAACGTCCTTGTGATTCTTTAAAAGCCAAAGCTTCTTTGAATCCTGTATAGTCTTTCTCTAAAAAGACCATATTTGAAGGCATGGTAGGTTTTGAGTATTGATTCTGGGCAGAAAAAGGGGCTAATGTGATCTGCGACTCGTATCTCGTCGCATTTAAATTTGTTTTTGAACTGTACTGATTGAAATTAATCTTACAACTCGTTAAAATACTACCTACTAAGGTTAGTATAATAACTCGCTTCGTGTTAATTTTTCTCAAATAACTTTTCTTTCTGTTTAGCGCTGCAAAGTTATAACTGTTTCTGATTGAGTAACAATCTGTTAACAATTATTATAATATCCACAGCAAATAAACAGTCATATTAGTAACCTAATAACAAAACACAATGTTTTTTTAAGGATTCTAACGTAAAATATGCTTTTTATTGACCCATCTATGATATGCCCTACTATTGCGGTTATGTTCCGTTAATGTTTTCGCAAACTTATGATAACCAAAGTTTTGCACATCTGCAACGAAGTATAAATACTTATGACGCTCATAATTTAACACTGCATCGATAGCAGAAATATCGGGCATTGCGATCGGGCCAGGAGGAACTCCTGCATTTTGATACGTATTATAGGGGTGCTTTAATTCTAAGTCTTTTAGTAAAACTCTTTTTATTACTTGATTCCAATCTCCTGAAGATTTTTTTATCGCATAAATCACCGTAGGATCTGCATCTAATTTGATTCCTTTTTTCAAGCGATTCATATAAACCCCTGCTACTTTGGGGCGTTCTTTAGCTTTTACCGTTTCTTTATGTACGATCGCTGCTACCGAATATACCTCCGTAGGCGTTAACCCAATAGCTTTTGCTTTTGCTTTACGATCTGCATTCCAAAAACGCTTGTATTCATTATAAAGCTTCTTTCTAAGTTGCTTAGGAGAAATATTCCAATATACTTGGTATGAATTAGGGATGAATAAGCTCAAAGTCGTCTCTTCATTTAAACCCACTTCTTTTAAGAACGAAGCGTCTTTAAATTCTGTTAAAATAGAAAGACTATCTGCTTCTATTTGATGTGAAATTCTTCCTGCTAAATTCTCTAAACGCTCTTGATTATTGAAACGAAGCGTAACTGGTTTATTTTGGCTACGTAATACGCCAATGATCTCATTATTATTTAGATCTTGTTTCAAGATATATTTACCCGCTTTCACATTAGCAGCGTAACCTTTCTTTTTAGCTAACCAATTAAAACCAGTGATATCATTCACAAAAGGAGTTAACTGTTTAGAGACATCTTCAAACGAAGCACCCGTTTTTATAAACAGCGTTTTTGTTTTTGTTTCGAAACTGGTATTCGGAGATAAAATAAGATTATACGTATAATAACTAAAGATTCCACCTGCAACTACCGTTAGTAAAGCAATGGCAACTAGTATTTTTTTAATGTACATAAATGTGTTGGTAAAAGTTTTCGTTTTGGAATTCTCCGTTCACTAAATTCCAGTCTTTTCGTTGTCCTATAAATTGAAATCCTTGTCTTGTAAATAAGTCCTGACTGATCTTATTGCCTTCTGCGATAGTCGCAAATAGTTGATGCAAGTGCAAATGGGTTTTTCCATATTGCATTACTAGCTTTAAAGCTTCTTTCCCATAGCCTTTTCTGCGCTCTGTATCTTCTAGAATGAGAATTCCGACACCCGCTCTTCTATGCGTTGGATTGAATTCGTATAAATCTATGAGTCCAATCACTTTACCCGAACCTTGTACACATATCGCTAAACGCAGCTGTTTTGCTTCGTATATATCTTGATGTGCATTTTCTAGATATTGCTTTATCAAAAATTTAGAATAAGGAGATTGCGTAGCACTTACCTCCCACACACGCTCGTCATTCTCTACTTTATAAATAAATTCTAAATCTTCTGGCTCTAAAGCTCGAAGATATACTTGTGCTCCTTTTAATGTTACCATTCGATCGTTCCTTTAAAAACAAATTTAGCAGGTCCTTCTAAATGTACCTCTTTATAAATACCTCCATCTTTTCTGAACGAAATAGTAAGTAAACCTCCCAAAGTTTCAATATTTATTTTCTCTGCAGTAGTTTTTCCTGATTCAAACATGGCGATTGCAGCAGCGGTTACCCCTGTACCGCATGACAAAGTTTCATCTTCTACTCCTCTCTCGTAAGTTCGTACTTTAAAGGTTTCTTCATTTACTTTTTCAACAAAGTTCACATTGGTTCCTTCTTCAAAATAAGGTGCTCCATTACGAATACGCTTTCCATTACTAAAAACGTCATAAGTATCAATTTCTGAAACCTCTTCGATATGATGTGGAGATCCAGTATTTAACCAATGATGATTAGTTTCGGCAACAATTTTGCCTACTTCTTGCATTTCTAAATTCACCAAACCATTTGTAATTGTTGCTTTGTGTGGCCCATCTATTGCTGTAAACGTAGCGCTATCACCGATTACTCCTGTATCTTTAGCAAAAGCTACTAAACATCTACCTCCATTACCACACATCGTACTCTCGTTACCGTCTGCATTAAAATACACCATAGTAAAATCGTCTTCTGGTATCGTAGGGCCTTCTAAAAACATACAACCATCTGCCCCTATGCCAAATTTTCGGTCACAAAGGTGTGCTATCAGTTTGGTATTATTTTTGTCTAATAGTTTATCACGATTATCAATAATAACAAAATCGTTTCCTGTTCCTTGGTATTTACTAAAGTTGATGGTCATTAATACAATTTTTGGGCAAACAAAGTTAACAAATTAGTCTTCTTCGTTGCTAAAATATTATGCTAAGGTCATTTTAAATGAATTATAATAATATCACAAATTGTAATACCTTGTGATTGGAGGCGTTTTTTATATAATTGAAAATATAATTTCAAAATACAATATCTAAAAATATGAAAAGGCTATTGTCATTATTACTTGTTGGAATTTTAGGAGGAGCTTCTGCTCTACTAATTCAAAAATATATTATTAATAAACCTGACAAAGAAGTTGAAGTCATTTCTGCTATGCCAGACTCTACCCCTACTTCTTTTAATGTAAGTAATACCGATACGGTTTCTACACCGAATGTTACGTATACCTCGAATCACTTGGCTGCTGCTACGAATATAGATTTTACAATTGCTGCCGAAAGTACCGTAAACGCTGTAGTACACGTTAAAAATGTAACCACGTATCGTCGTCCGAGAAATTACATGGAATACCTAAGAAATGGAGGAAAACTAGAAAAAGCTATCACTGGTGCTGGTTCTGGGGTTATAATTACTGAAGACGGATATATAGTCACCAATAATCATGTAATTAAAGGAGCTTCGGAGATCAAAGTAACTTTAAATAATAACCGTACATACAGCGCAAAGATTATTGGAAAAGAACCCAAAGCTGATATTGCATTATTGAAAATAGAACACGAAGGTGAAAAATTTGATTATGTTCCTTTTGGTGATTCCAATACTACCAAAATTGGAGAATGGGTACTCGCCGTTGGAAATCCATTCAATTTAACTTCCACTGTAACCGCAGGAATCATTAGTGCAAAAGCAAGAGATTTGGACGAAAATGACGCTAACTTGCAATCATTCATTCAAACAGATGCGGCTATCAACCCAGGGAACTCTGGTGGTGCATTGGTAAACACGAAAGGCGAGTTGATTGGTATTAATACTGCAATTACCTCGCAAACCGGAAGCTATATTGGTTATGCTTTCGCTGTACCTTCTAATCATGCCAAAAAGATTGTTCAGGATATCTTAGAGTACGGTGATGTTCAAAAAGGTATTTTAGGAATAAAAGGTGGAACATTAAGTGAAGAAGCTGCAAAGGAGCTAGATTTAGACTTCCTGAATGGCGTTTATGTTTCTGAAGTTACAACTAATAGTGGCGCTGAGAAGGCAGGTGTTAAAGAAGGAGATATTATTACAAATATTGATGGTGTCGCTATTAATAAATTTGAGGATCTTGCTGCTTACATTAACACTAAACGTCCTAATGATGTATTAAATGTAATCATCAATCGTAATAATCATAAATTGACATTACCTGTTGTACTTACTCTATATCAGGTATATGAAATTAAGGAAGTAGGTGTAGAAATTACAAATGCAACAAAAGAAGAGTTAGCTAAATTCAATACTAAAAACGGAGTAAAAATTACTAAAGCATTAACTCGTTCGATGCAGGGCTATGGTTTAGAAGGAATTATTATAACAGAAATAGATAAACAAAAAGTAAACTCTGTTACTGATGTAAAGCGTATTATTCAAAATAAAGATGAGCGTGAAGATATTGTAGTTACGTTCTTAGATCGTTCTGGAGAGAAAAAACATTTCATCTTTAATTAAATAGCTGAAATACTTTATTTTAAAGTTTTAACAACAATCAAATCCAAAACATTTAAAAGAGATACCTATATTTGCGCCCCTATTTGGGGCGCTTTTTATGAGGCCAAAAACAATATGAAGTTTGTTACAGCGTTCCTCTTAAAACTAAACACAATGAAAAAACTATCAATACTTCTAACGTTTCTTTTAGTTAACGTAATTATAGCTCAGAAACCTAAGTTCGTACCAAAGGATATTAGTATTAATGAACAATTTAATTTTTTACTTAAAAACTCTAATAATTACAAAGAGTTTAAAGTTATTAAACAAGGTTGGATTGCTACTGTAAAAAAGAATACTGCAGACAGTATCTCTGGTTTAAAGAAGTCCTTAGCTACTTCGAATACAAAGATTACCAGTCAAAAAAACACAATTGACACCTTAAATTCACAATTAGAAACTGTTCAAGCAGATTTAGATAAGGTTAATTCCGAGAAAGAAAATATTAGTTTTCTTGGAACGCCTACAAGTAAGCAAAACTACAAAACTATTATGTGGACTATTGTAGCATTGTTACTTGCTGTTTTAGGACTAATTTTATTTAAATTCAAATCGAATCAGGCTACCACTAAAGAGACTTTAGAAAAGTTAAAGGACTTAGAAATAGAATACGAAGATCATCGCCGTAGAGCTTTAGAAAGAGAACAAAAAGTAATGCGTAAATTACAAGACGAAATTAATAAGAATAAGAAGTAAGCTTTAATATCAAGTACAAAGTATATTAAGTATATAGACTTTATTATCTACAATACTTTTAAAAGTCTTTGTACTATTTACTTAATACTTTATACTATAATGAGACTAGATATCATAAGCGTTGTACCCGATTTAATGCGAAGCCCTTTTGAAGCTTCTATTATGAAACGCTCTATTGATAAGGGTCTTGTTGAAGTACACTTTCATGATCTTCGTGATTATTCGAATAATAATTACAAACAGATCGACGACTACCAATTCGGCGGAGGTGCTGGTATGGTAATGATGGTCGAGCCTATCGACAAATGTATTACTAAATTGAAGAGTGAGCGTGATTACGACGAAGTAATCTATATGACACCTGATGGTGAAACCTTGAATCAAGGTATGGCGAATTCACTTTCTTTAAAAGGAAACTTAGTTATTCTTTGTGGTCACTATAAAGGAGTTGACCAACGTGTTCGTGATCATTTTGTAACGAAAGAAATTTCTATTGGAGATTATGTACTTTCTGGTGGAGAATTAGGTGCTATAATCCTTTGTGATGCTATTATTCGATTAATCCCTGGAGTTTTGGGTAATGAAACAAGTGCATTAACGGATTCTTTTCAGGATGATTTACTAGCTCCCCCCATTTACACTCGACCTGCAGACTACAATGGTTGGAAAGTACCGGAGATTTTAACTTCAGGAAACACTCCTAAAATTGAAGCCTGGCGCGAAGAACAAGCTTTAAAACGTACACAGGAAAGAAGACCCGATTTATTAGAAGAATAATTTTTTAAAAATGGTCTCTTTCTCTCTTTATTTTCCAGAACTGTTTCGTTTAAAAAGTAGTGATCTAAAATCGTTGAAAAATATAATCTGACTCTTCTAAGGAAGGAATCTATCTTGATAATTGAATTTTCACGAAAATAGCATAGAGAAACTACTTAAGAAAAATGAAATTTATTTTCTTAAAACCCTCTCCATAAACTCTATTTATCTTTTTTCTTAGCTTTAGATCACTAGTATCCGAAAGTTTTAAGTTTTAGAAATGATAATTAATAATACGTGCTTTATTTAGTGTGTCTTGTGAATTTTTAAAGCTAAAAATCTTAGACCAAAACGTCCAATGTATTGATATATAAAAGTCTATTTTCTATTCTCTTTCAGTGAAACGATCTATATTCTAAAGTTTCGGATGCTAGTGAATTCAGGAATAATATTTTTGTTAAAGCCCCTTTATAAATATAATTTTACTTCTATATTACTCACTATTAAAAACAAAAAATCATGGCTCTAACATATTCTACTATGATGGAATTAGGAGAACAAGCTCCTGACTTCACCTTACTCGATACCATTTCGGGAAAAGACCTATCGCTAACTTCTTTAAAATCTGATGTAGCAACAGTTATTTTTTTTATTTGTAATCACTGTCCTTATGTTCATTATATAAACGAAAAACTAGTTGAAATTTCGGACATCTATCACAACAAGGGGGTACAGTTTATTGCTATTAGCAGTAACGATATCGAAGGCTACCCACAGGATGCTCCTGAACATATGACAGAAGTAGCGAAACGAGAAGGTTACTTATTCCCCTACTTATACGACGCAACGCAAGAAATCGCTAAAGCATATAAAGCAGCTTGCACACCAGATTTTTATATTTTCGATGGTGATTTAAAGTGTACTTATCGTGGACGCTTTGACGAAACACGACCTAAAATGGGAATTCCGACAGGTAAAGATATAACCGCTGCACTAGATGCTATGCTTTCAGGAGAGGTAGTAAATAAAGATCAAAAACCTAGTATGGGATGTGGTATTAAGTGGAAAAGCAGGGATCTAGAAGATATTCAATAGCTTGTACTGATAACCTAAAAGGTTTTACTAAGCTATTAAGCGTCTTTCATAAAACGGATTACTCAGCTTTGTATAGTCCATCAGATTCACAACTCATTAAAATAAGTATGTAGCCAGTAAAGATCATAAGGAATTTTTAAATTTAGACACTAGTATCCGAAAGTTTCAGATTTCAGTGAAATAAATCATTTTAAACACATTGTTTTAAATGATTTAAAAATATTGAGCGTCAAAATGCTAAGAAAAAATATTTTCTAAGACGAATCAAAAATATCTAAATTCAAAACTTGTAACAACTTGATTTACAAGCCTATTATTTCTTCTCTTTCAGTGAAACGATCTATATTCTAAACTTTCCGATGCTTGTGAAATTTAGAAAAAATAGGCAAAACAACTAGGAAAAATTATCTCAGTACTTTCAATTCACTTACCCTATTCGAAAAATGATTTACACTACAAATATTGCTGAAAAATTCCATCGCTAAGTGTATAAAGTAACTAAAACTAAAGGGGCTTTTACCAATGACAAGGTTTTATTGAAATTGGTGTACCTCGCTACTAAAAACATCGAAAAAAAATGGACTAGTCCATTGTAAAATTTGAGTTTGATAATCCCAAGATTATACATTAAATTGAAGACCGAGTAATGGCTCAATTTAGCGGCAAAAACGCAGGCTTTTGGGAACTAGTTCCCAAAAGCCTGCGCTTTGAACCCTGGACATGGTTTAAATTACATACCCGAATTAGTGATTTACAAAACCTCATTCAACCATTCTGTATCTTTAAGAATTTCCTGCTGTATCTTATTCTGATCTAATGGTTCTGCCGATTGATTCATTACTTTGGCAAATAATATCAAGTATGTAGAAACATAAAGTTTCATTTGTTTTGAATCTACACAGCTTTTTCCTTCTTGTACTATAAAATTCATGAGACTGCGTACAATCTTTGTAAGCTCAAGGATATTTTCATTGAGGTCATTACTCTTCTCTTTCATAAAACTACAGCTATATTTTAGTAATGATAAATTCTGACCTTCTATTCATCTGATGCTCTTTTTCAGAACAAGATACCCCATCAACACATCTATTAATCAACTGCTTTTCCCCATACCCTATAGCACTTTCTATTCTAGATACATTGATACCTTGAGATACCAAATACTCAGCTGTGCTTTTAGCACGTCTACTAGAAAGGTCTTCATTGTAAGATGCTGGCATTCTTGAATCTGTATGGGACTCTATTTTGATATGCATATTAGGATATTGAGACATCACAAGGACAATCTTGTTCAATTCGATCGCTGCATCATTTCTTATAAAATCTTTATCCAAATCGAAATAAATGATTCCTATTTTCAATTTTAAAACCCCTTTTTCTTCTACAATTAATTTATCTAAAGTTTCAATAGCGAGAGGTAAGAATGTTGACCCTGTTACCGCCTCAGTAAGGGTTGGCTTTACTACTGATTTATAACCTTCTTTTGCGACTTTCACTTCGTATTTCGAGTTACAATCTAAAGCAACGTCAAAATGATATTGTCCTATTTCATTAGAAGTGGTAACTCCTAGTTTCTTACCTACTTCATCATATAATGATAAGTTGGCGTTAGCTATTCGTTCTTCAGTTAATAAATTAGTAACTACACCATTTACACCTTGTTGACAGTTGTTTTCTTCTTTCTTAGGAATTACTGAATAAATATCATCATCTCCTTTTCCCCCACTTCTATTTGAAGACAAAAAGCCACTATTTTGTTGTGAATTAAAAACAAAGGCAAAATCATCTTTTGCACTATTGATAGGCTGTCCCATATTTACCGAAGGTCCAAAAGATTCGTCTACTTTATTACTCTTAAAAACATCTAATCCTCCAAAGCCTAAATGTCCATCAGAAGCAAAATACAATGTTTCATTCATTATAAAAGGAAACATTTCTCTACCCGATGTATTGACTTCCTCTCCTAAATTCCTAGGCTTTGAATATTGATTTTCATTTAAAATATCAACTACAAAAATATCTGTACTACCAATACTTCCTGGCATATCTGAAGTGAAATACAGTAACTTTTCATCTTCGCTAAGCCAAGGATGTCCTACAGAATATTCGTCACTATTAAACGGCAGTTCTTCTATGTTATCCCATTGCCAACCGTTTTTGGTTTCTATATAGTCAGCACTATATAACTTTAAATGATTTACCCCATTACCATCATCTCCTAAACGCTTCTCGTAATTATTTCGAGTGAAATAAACACGCTTTAAATTTTTAGTAAAAACTGCATTGGACTCGTGATATTGAGTATTGAGATCTTTAGAAAATAATTTTGCTACTTCGATATCAGAATTATCATTATTAGTATACCCTTTATACAAATTAAGGTAAGGTTGGTTATTCCAGTAATAGGTTTCAACATTCTTATCTTTTGAAGTAGCGGAAGCAAAAACAACTTCATCACCAAAATAACCAATACCGAAGTCTGAATATTCTGTATTCGTAGATACATTTTTTACTTCATAATTTGAATTCAAATTAAGGATAGCATCTAGGTCGGTTTTAGCTTTCAAATAGTTCGATTTTCTTTGATCATCTACCCTTGTAGTTTTCGAAAACTTACGCATCCATTGTTTTGCTTCTTTATTTTTTCCAATTCCCTGAAGACTATGAGCGTAACGAAAATAATACTCAGGCAAAATACTATCCTGATACTTCAGAAATAATTCTTTGTACCATCTACTGGCTTCCTGCATATTAGTATTGTAGTAATAACTATCCCCTAAATGCTGAAATAAATCAGGACTTTCTACACCCTTTTCATATAAATCTTCATAGGCTATAGCTGCCTCTTTATACTTTAATTGATTGAAAAGGCGATCTGCATTTTTTAGTTTACGTTCTTGCGAAAACACTATAGTATTTATCCCCAATAAACCTATTGTGAACAACACTGTGATTTTGAAATTTATTAATTGTGATTGCATGGTTCAGTTAGTTTTAGAAGAAACGTGGAGATTTTAAAATTCGATCTTTAAATATTTCAAAACGTAGAGTAATTTCGTGGGTACCAGAATTATAATTTTGTAAATCTGTAGTTGTATAATCATACGCATAAGCTACCATAAGATTTCTATTCAATTGAAATCCTACTAAACCACTTACGGAATCATCCCAACGCCACGATACTCCTAATCTTAACTTTTCAAATAATAAAAAGTTTGCTGAAGCATCTACAATTAATGGTGCTCCTTTAACATGTTTTACCAAAAAGGCTGGTTTAAATAAATTATTCGATCTTCCCATAGGAAAAACCCAACCACCAATAACAAATAAGTGTAATCTTTCTATAGCAGCGTCACGTGTGCTCTGATCGAAATGTTCTACCCGTAAAACATTTGGTAAAGAAATTCCTATGTATTTTCTCTTACTATACAAGAATAACCCTGCTCCTGCGGTTGGAAAGAATTTATTATCCAATCCCCTTTGCTGGAAAGTTTCATCCCCAGCTTCTCTCATAAGTCCTTTTGTAAAATCTAGATTAAAAACTCTGAATCCTCCTTTCAAACCAAAAGCTAATTTATAATTATCATCGATAGGTATGGTGTATGAAAAATTCAAGTCTCCATATACTTCTTCTGATGGGCCTAATTCATCATTAATTACCGATAACCCTAAACCCACTCTTTTTCCAATCGGGCTGTCGATACTTAAGGTTTGAGTTCTT
>CALFUO010000110.1 GCA_937929895.1 uncultured Aquimarina sp. | reverse complement strand
ATGCATATATGGCGCTGTTAAGGCTGCATTTCGTATAGATGGTGTTTTAAACATTCCTTTATGTAAGTCGTCTTCAAAAATCCAATAAAAACCCAAATCATCATCCCATTTTTTATTTGCTTTCGTTTCTGGAACTCCAATAACCTCTTTTTCGGTTTCTAGGAAAAACGGAGGGACAGATCCATTAGTTAATGGCATAAAATGACAGGTAGCACATAATGCTTTCCCCGTAAATAAGTTGAATCCTCTTTTTTCATTATTTGTAAAGCTATTTTCTTCTCCTCTTATATTCTTATCAAATTTAGAGTCAAAACTATCTAGAGTAGATAGATACACAGAAATGGCTCGAATCGTTTCTTTATTCGAAGTTGGTATTTTTCCATAAGCATCTTCGAACAATTTGATATAGGAACTATCTTTTTCGATAATATTTTCTGAAAAACGATGAACTGCTGTTGCAAACTCTTGTTTGTTATTAAAAACAGACTTTATCTGACTGTGAATCGTACCTGCTCTTCCATCCCAAAAGAAACCTTTTTGGAATATCGTATTTAACAATGTTGGACTGTTTCGTTTCAATTTACTCCCTTGATTCCCTATCGATACTTTCAGCCCATCTGTATAAGCCTTCTCTAGATTGTGACAAGAAGCACACGAAACATTACCTGTACCTGATAAATTCTTATCGAAAAACAGCTTTCTACCCAATGTAATTTTTTCTTCTGAAGGATTCCTGTCATTAAGGTCTAAAAAATAATTTTTATTAAATGTATTCTTTTCAAAAAAAGTAGGAGCATCGAAGTTAAAAGGCTTTCTAATCGTACTTGGATTCCATAAGTTTGATACTTGACGAATTTGTACCCAATTCCTTGTAATGGGATTAAAGTAATCTCTTAAGAAAGTGTATCTATCGAAAGAAACAAAGTCTTCATTCTTCTTAACAAAATTTACTGCTTTAGAAATATTTCTTTCAAATTCATGATCCAATTCAGGGTTCTCTTTTTGAATTAAGCTTCTTATCGATACATCATAAACATCATATAAACTTTCTAATGAAACAGATATCTCTTTAATACTTTGTCCTGTAACAGGTGTATCGAAACCAACTGTAGATAGTGCTACAATTCGCATTAATTGCTGGTGTGTACCTAAAAAGAATCTTTTAGGTGTTAATTTTTTCTCTTTAATTCTTTGTTTTAGATTACCTAAAAAACCTTTTAAAAAATATAAATCTCTAGCATAGCCCTTTTCTGTTCCTTCGCCTGCAAAAATAGTTTCTTCTAATTTCTGAAGCCCTACCGGTTCTACAATTCTACCACTATCATCATTATAAATTGGTAGCGCTGGTCCATTTGCTCTATGAGTGACTTCTGGCGATAACACCCCTGCAAACGGTTCTGCTATTTTAAAGTATTTTCTTAATTCAAAAAAAACGTTTTTAGTCTTCTTATCGTGTATATCTAATTGCTCTAACACATTTAATAGATCAACCGCCTTACTGATGTTACCTAAATAATACTGCTGAGCCCTCTCCCAGTTTACAATCACCTGATAATCAACGCTATTTATCTTGCCTATTTTCTTTTGTTGACACGAACTAATAGCAAGAAACACTAAAATAAATACAGAACTAAAAAAACACTTTTTCATAGCTATTATTTTTTTTTAAATAGAAATGTCCTTTGGATGTTACCCAAAGGACATTGAAATTTTATTAATTCATTAACTATCTAGGCAATCCTTTGATAACAACAATTTGAGAACCTTCTAAATATGGCCCTCCAATCCAAGGGTGATCTAAAGATTTTGATCCTCCATCTACACCTGCATGGTCATCACTTTTCCAGTAGTGTGGTTGCAATGCTAAAATAAAAGTATCAGGCTCTCCAACTTTATCCGATACATCTACTAATGCCCCATATTCTCCGCTTAAGTCAGTTGATTTTCCTTGAGCCAAATCACTTCTTACGATTAACTCCATAACGACTTTTGTATTGTTCCCATCTAAATCTGACTGGTAAATATAAGCTGAGTGATCTCTAGAAAAAGAGTTCGGATCTTCTTGAGTGTAAATATAATTCTCCGTAACACAAATGTTATCTGGAGATTGCAACAACTCTAAGTTTCCATCCATATTATTAGAATCTGTATTCCCTGAAATTACTTGAGTTAATTTACCTTCTAATGGATTATCGGCATCTAAAATTAACTTGTATACCGTCCCCCAATCATTGTATGTACCACGACCTGGTCCACGTCCTGTTACTGCAAAGAATACATTACGACCATTTTCATCAGACCCTTTTTGGTAATCAACATCCTCAACTCTCATAAATTGAGTGGCATAAACGTCATTACAAGCATCTTCCATTTCTCCTTTAGATAAAGTTGCTCCGTTTACAATCTCTACGAATTCAACTTCATATTCTTTTTGAAAATCAAAATTAGATTCATCATACTGAGTATCCACAACTGCAGCTGCAACACCACCAGTTCCATTAGAAACTTGCTTTGTTCTTAAAACATAGATCTTACCTCCTGTTAAATCTGCATCTCCATTTTCAGATAAGTACATAGTAACTTGCCCTTCCGAACCAGAAGAATCATCATCTCCACCAATGATTACGGTCTTACCTGAGTAAGCTCCCTTAGGAAGTGGAGTAGCATTTTCCCATGAGAATTCTCCTAACGCATCTAATCCAAAGTCTGCAGTTGGTGTAGGAGTTTCTATTAAAGGATCGATTCCTTTTACATCGAAGTGAAAAGCTTCTGAAGCTGATAAGAAAATATCTTTATCTCCCCCGTGGATTTCCTTCTCCCACATAGTTCCAGAACACTGGCGAGCGAAATCTGCAACACTCGAATTCAATAGGTAAGTCGCATCTGTAATATTAAAATTTTTATCTAAAGATAAACGTGCTACTGCAAAGTGATCTTCAAAATTTACAACGTACTCATATCCTTCACCGTTTTTGATAAATCCAGCACCATCTGCACCTCCACCAATTCTAAAATCTCCATTCCCAAAATTTAATACATCACTAGAACTTACTAAAGAATAAGCTTCTACAAAATTAAATTGAGGTTGCATAGAAACTAAAGGAGCTAAGTTTGATTTATTAGCAAACATAGAAGCTGTAACATCAATTAGCGTAGCAATTTCATCCTTAAGATCACTGATTTCCTTATCAGAAGCATCATTCTTTGTTTCCAACTTCTCGATTAATGTATTAGCCTTATCAAGGTTTTCTTGGCTAACTTTTCCACTTTCAATTAAAGCAGCGATTTCTGCTTTTAACTCTTCGATTGTAGTATCCGAAGAAGTTTTGTTTTCTTTTAATTCATTTTCTAATTTTAATAAATCATCCTCCGATGCATTGTTTTGACAAGCTGTAAAAGCTGCCAATAACGCCAATGAAGCTGTAATTTTTGATAATTTCATTTTATTAATAGTTATGTTAATAGATAAATGCTTCGCTAAATTACTATCAGTAGCGCTGAACAATGTTACCTGAACATGACTATGATTTTATCAAAATTTTAGGAGTATGTTAAGAATGTTAAGGCATTGATCTAAACCTTTTTTATTCATTCGAATAAAAACACTTAAACATATAATTATCATCATATTAATCAAAAATCATTTACATTCCCTCAAACAAATGTGTTAACCTACTATTAATAGTGAATAATCAATTACTGGTAAATATTACTTCTAGTTCACTGAATAATTAAGGTTCTATCATATCCCAAAATCATTATATTTGTGTGATTTTTTTACAGCGCAATGAAATATAAAAGAGTACTACTGAAATTGTCAGGAGAAGCCCTAATGGGTAACCTTCAATATGGTATTGATCCTACCAGATTATCGGAATACGCACAACAGGTTAAAGAGGTGGTAGATCTTGGTGTCGAAGTAGCTATTGTTATTGGCGGGGGAAATATTTTTAGAGGTGTATCTGGTGCAAGTAAAGGTATGGATCGAGTACAAGGCGATCACATGGGAATGTTGGCCACCGTAATTAATGGCCTTGCTTTACAGGGAGCCTTAGAAGACGAAGGCTTAAAGACCAGATTACAATCGGCAATTCAAATAGACGAAGTTGCAGAACCTTTTATTAGAAGAAGAGCACTTCGTCATTTAGAAAAAGGACGTGTCGTTATTTTCGGAGGTGGTACTGGTAACCCATATTTCACCACAGATTCTGCAGCAGTTTTAAGGGCTATCGAAATTAAAGCCGATGTTATCTTAAAAGGAACTCGCGTAGACGGAATTTATACTGCTGACCCTGAAAAAGATGCTAGTGCAACAAAATACGATTATATCAGTTTTAAAGATGTGCTAGAAAAAGGATTAAAGGTGATGGATACCACTGCATTTACTTTAAGCCAAGAAAACGAATTACCCATTATTGTATTTGATATGAATACTAATGGAAACCTTAAAAAACTAGTTTCTGGAGAACCTATCGGAACTACCGTAAACATATAAGAATTTTAGTAAGCTTTTAAAGCGAAAAATATAAGTAAGATGACTGAAGAAGTTGATTTTATAATAGACAGTACCAAAGAGTCGATGAATAATGCAATCGCTCACTTAGAAAAACAATTTTCTAACATCCGTGCAGGGAAAGCTACTCCTGCTATGTTAGGTAGTGTAATGGTAGATTACTACGGAGCACAAACTCCTCTAAACCAAGTAGGGAATGTATCTACACCAGATGCAAGAACCCTAACGGTTACTCCTTACGAAAAAGGGATGATCACCGAAATCGAAAAAGGAATTATGTATGCTAATCTTGGTTTTAATCCTATGAATAATGGAGATATGGTTATTATCAATATTCCACCATTAACTGAGGAAAGAAGGCGCGAATTAGTAAAACAAGCTAAGGCAGAAGCAGAAGACGCGAAAGTTAGTATTCGTAACGAGCGTAAAAATGCGAACAATGAGATTAAGAAATTAGAAAAAGATGGACTTTCCGAAGATATTGCTTCTAACGCAGAAGTAGATGTACAAAGCCTAACTGATGGACATATCAAAAAGATTGACGAAATTTTTGTTGTAAAAGAAAAAGAAATAATGACAGTCTAAACTGTTAATACCACTATTTATTAAAAGCAACGTTTTTTTGCACGTTGCTTTTTTATTTTACACTAATCCCCAAAATATACGTACGCAGTACGCATGAAAAAAGTAAAAAAGAAAATTCAGTCCTTTTGGAGCGCATTTGCTCTATTGATTCTCAATAACAAATTAGCTGTCGCTAGTGTTATTTTAGCTATCACCTTAGGTCTTATCAGTCAATGGAAAAACATTGGCTTTTCGTTCACAGAAACTAATCTTTTACCTGACAAACACCCAATTAACTTACAGTACAATAAGTTTTTTGAAAAATTTGGTGAAGAAGGGGTCGTAATCGTAATGGGGATTAACGATAGTACCATCTACGAGCCTAAAAAATTCAATAATTGGATTTCTTTAAACAAACAACTTCGAAAATTCGAAGAAGTAGATTTTGTGATTTCGTTTTCCGAAATGCAAGACCTCTACAAACAAGATAACCCTAAAAGATTTAAGCTAAAACCTATCGTAGACACTGATAAGTTTACTTCCGAACAAATTAAATATTACAGAAATAGGTTATTACAAGAACTGCCATTTTATGAAGGCTTAGCATATAGTAGTTCTAAAAAAACTATTCAATCTGCACTTTACATCAAAAAAGATGTTGTAAACACAAGAGCTAGAAGAGACTTTATTATAAAAAAGCTAAACCCTCTTTTAGAATCCTTTGAAAAAGATAATAAGATAGACATGAAGATATCGGGTATGCCTTATATCCGTACTATGAATTCTAAGAATATCTTCGACGAAATGCAACTATTTCTCGGAGCTGCCTTATTTGTAACTTCATTTATATTTTTCCTATTCTTTAGATCTGTTCGGGCAACTATAATCTCTATGATTACGGTGATCGTTGGGGTACTTTGGGCATTTGGATTTATTGGTTTATTCCACTTTCAGATAACCGTCCTTACAGCAATTATACCTCCTTTAGTTATTGTTATTGGCATACCTAACTGTATTTTTCTAATCAACAAATACCAACAACAGATAAAGAAAGGACTGGCGAAAAAAGAGGCTTTAGCCGAAATGATCAGTAAAGTAGGTTATGCAACTTTAATGACCAATGTTACGACTGCTGCTGGTTTTGCCACTTTTTGCCTAACAGGTAACACCTTACTAATACAATTCGGTTTAGTATCTGCCGTTTGTATTTTTGCACTATTTGTACTTTGCATTCTGGTAATCCCATTGCTATACACCTTAATGCCTCCTCCTAAAAAGCGTCATTTAAGTCATTTAAACCAAAAATGGATTGATGGTCTTATTCGTTGGATGGTTAGGATGGTTAGTTACAAACGCCAATCAATTTATATCGTTTCTTTTATTTTACTGGTCCTAAGCATCATTGGGATAAAACAAATAACAGTTTCTGGGTCTCTTTTAGAAGAAATGTCTAAATCGGAACAGTTCTATAATGATATCAAATTCTACGAGAATGAATTCGATGGCATAATGCCATTAGAAATTTTTGTTGATACTAAAAAAGAAAAAGGAGCTTATAAGCTTTCTACCCTAAAACGTATTGAAAGACTAAGTAAAGAGATCGAAAAATTTCCAGAACTTTCTCCTACAAAATCTGTAGTTAATATTGTAAAATATGCTAAGCAAGCTTTTTACAACGGAAACAAAGATTACTACTCTTTACCAACAAGCCAAGAAAAGAATTTTATGATTCCGTACTTAAGGTCTGTTGAAAATGAGCAAAACTTATTAGCATCCTATGTAGATAGTACAGGGCAATACCTTCGAGTATCTACTTTTATGAAAGATGTAGGCACCGAAAAAATGGAAGAATTAGAGACTACACTTTATCCTGAAATCGCTAAAATTTTTCCTAAAGAACGTTTCGAAGTATTCTTTACCGGCCGTGCTTTATTATTTCAGAAAGGAACAGAATATCTAGTTAAGAACTTAATGCAATCTTTATTGATTGCTATAGGATTGATTATTCTAATTATGTTTTACATGTTCCGCTCTATAAAGATGATTTTAATCTCTCTAATACCAAACCTTTTACCGTTATTAATTACTGGGGGACTAATGGGCTATTTTGGAGTACCTATTAAGCCTTCTACAATTTTAGTCTTTAGTATAGCATTTGGTATTTCGGTAGATGATACCATTCACTTCTTGGCAAAATATCGTCAAGAATTATTAGCAACCAATAAAAACGTTGTTAAAAGTACTATAACTGCCCTAAAAGAGACAGGTGTAAGTATGTTCTACACTTCTACAGTACTTTTCTTCGGGTTTGCTGTTTTTATGATTTCAAGCTTCGGAGGGACAAAGGCTCTAGGTGGTTTAATTTCTGCGACCTTATTATTTGCTATGTTATCTAATTTAGTTTTACTACCAGCTCTTCTCTTAGGTCTAAATAACTTAAAGAAAAAGAAGTTAGGAAAAAGTTAAATTACGATTGTATTGTCTTACGACAAAACTCGACATATAAAGTAATTATATATTTAACACCAACTAGGTATGGGATGAATTCTGTACAAAAAATGATAACACTTGAAGGCGTCAACCAAAAAACTTATTAGTACAACTATCAAAATAGGACTAGCGATTGCGTTGTTAACCTTTGTTTTTTTTAACATTGAGCTTAAAGAAGTTTACGACGTTTTAAAAAACTCCAACAAGTGGTATATTCTTTTATGTATTATTCTTTACATCCTGTCACAATGGTTATCTGCCGAACGGTTATACATCGTCCTTCAAAAAATAGGATTACAAATATCTAAACAATCCAATCGTTTACTGTATTTACAAGGCATGTTTTACAACCTTTTTATCCCCGGAGGTGTTGGTGGAGACGGCTATAAAGTATACATGCTAAACAAACATCTAAAGTGGCCTTTAAAAATGACTACTGCCACATTATTAGCCGATAGAGTAACCGGATTATTTGCCATGGTAATGTTAATTCTAATAGGGGGGTTATTTATTCCTATAGAAGGTTATAATGCTATAAAAAATGGTATCCTTGCGCTATGTATTATATTAGCACTTATTGCGTTGCCTTTAGGTATTCGATGGATCTTCCCTAGTTTTAGGGGAAAGCTAAATTCGGCTATCTTATTGTCGTTTGTAACTCAAGGAATTCAAATCCTTTGCCTTTTTTCTGTTTTAAAAAGTCTTCATATTGAAGACTACTACCTTGCCTATTCTTTGGTGCTTCTAGTTTCTGGGATACTATCTATACTTTCTTTTTCTGGTCTTGGTATTAGGGAAATGGTTTTTTTAAAGGCTGTATTGTTTTTCCCCGATTTCGAGCAAAATGTTACCGTCAGCATTGGTATTATCTTATCTCTAATCACCACCTTTGTCTCATTGACTGGTATTGTAACACACTTTAGTCCCAACT
>CALFUO010000109.1 GCA_937929895.1 uncultured Aquimarina sp. | reverse complement strand
GAATCACAATGTTACTGAACTTTAACCCCTTAAAACAGCATTGCTTTTGTTTTTAGCGGGCTGCAAAGATACGTTGTTTTATTCCGAATAAACAAGAAAAAATTTTATTTATTTTTTCAAGCTTTTCCTAACACATCTAAGCTATTCAATTAACTCGTTTACTCCTCCCTTTGCTTCGTTTCCTTAGCAACTGTCGTTCCAACGGGGCGGCAAAACTACAACCTCTTTCTAATATGACAATGAGTTTTTTTAAGTTTTTTTAGTTTTATTTCTAAAAATAGACCCAAGACTCACGAAATCAAGAGTCAGGACTCTTGAAAAAGTTTTGAGATATTAGTATTGAGACCGCTTCGCTGGTAGAATAGAGAGAAGAGAATAGAATAGAGACTTTTTGTATTCGTACACATTAATATTCTTGAATTCTAGTGAGGGGATTCCACTACGATTGCTTTCGCAATCCGTGGAATGACGTTACCTAATCCAGATATTATTTTTTTTAGATATTCAATTAAGTGATGGTATTTCTTTCGATATTTTTGAAGAGATTACTACAGATAGTGCTATCATTTTTACCACAGCTTACGATCAATATGCTTTACAAGCTTTCAAACTAAAAAGTGTCGACTACTTATTAAAACCTATTGACCCGTCAGCGCTGGAAGAAGCTATCGATAAATTCAAGACTCATTTCGAGAAAAAAGAAACTGGGGTAAACCTTCAAGACTTAAAACAACTGCTTATTCAGGACAAAGCCCAAAACTATAAAGAACGTTTTTCTTTTAAGGTCGGTCAACATTTAAAAGTTGTTCCTACTTCGGAAATTCAATGTGTGTTTAGTGAGAATAAAGGGACTTATATAAATACTACCGATAACCGTAATTACTTGCTAGAACATTCTTTGAAAAAAGTGGGCGAAGGTTTAGACCCTAAATTGTTTCATAGAATAAACAGAAAGGCTTTTATACATGTAAATGCTATTAGTGATATAATCGCCTACACGAATTCTCGTTTGGAAATAAAACTAAAGCAACCGCTTGATGAACAGATAATAGTTAGCCGTGAACGTGTTAAAGGGTTTAAGGAGTGGTTGAATCAGTAGCTTAATTTAGACCGCTTCGCTGATAGAATATAGACTAATGTTTATAGTACAACTTAGATTCACTTCTCGATTATATTGAAATCAATAATATTAGAATTAAATATCCGTAATCGTCAATAATAACAAATATGTCATTCTGAACTTGTTTCAGGATCTCATTAAGGATATAAAAATCAATAGGGTGAGATTCCTTGTCTAGCAAGGAATGACGAAGCTTTATATAATATTACTAATTACAGACATTTATTTATTAGAATTTAAAATAATCAAAAAATTGAATAAAGTCTCTTTTCTATTCTCTATACTCTCTTATCTAAAAGAAATTACCACTTAATAACAGCACTAGCCCAAGTAAACCCACTACCAAAAGCTGCTAAAACTACCGTATCTCCTTTTTTGATTTTACCTTCTTCCCAGGCTTCCGTTAAAGCGATCGGAATAGATGCCGCTGTGGTATTCCCGTATTTTTGAATATTATTGAATACTTGATCGCCTGACAATTTGAATTTCTTCTGAATAAATTGTGCTATACGAAGATTCGCTTGGTGTGGAATCAACATATCAATATCTGAAGTCTGTAGGTTATTCGCTTGTAAACCTTCCATAATTACTTCTGAAAAACGAGTTACTGCGTTTTTGAATACAAATTGCCCATTCATATATGGGTAATACGTAATATCGTCATCGCTTGCAGTTGCACTTTCTTCTATAATTTGCGGCACCCAGTGGCCTGTACTAGGACCAATTAATGCTAATTCTTTAGCATGTTTTCCTTCAGAATGCATATGTGTGGAAAGAATTGAAGACTCATCTTCACTTCTACTCACAACCGCAGCTCCTGCCCCATCACCGAAAATTACAGATACCGAACGACCACGTGTTGTCATATCTAGTCCTCCACTATGGTTTTCACTACCTATTACTAACACATTCTTATACATCCCTGTTTTGATATACTGATCTGCAATCGATAGTGCATACACAAAACCGCTACATTGATTTCTTACATCTATAGCTGGAACTGTAGGCATGTCTAACAAATCTTGTACTTGCACACCTGCTCCTGGAAAATAATAATCTGGACTTAGAGTCGCAAAAACGATCATTTCGATATCATCCTTATCTACACCTGCTCTCTCGATGGCAATCTTAGCAGCTTTTACTCCCATAATTGCTGTAGAGTTACCATCCCCTTTCTTAATATGTCTTCTCTCCTTAATACCTGTACGTTCTTGAATCCATTCGTCGTTGGTATCCATAATTTTTGACAAATCGTTATTGGTCACCACATTTTCTGGCACATACATACCTAATCCTGAAATTCTAGAACTATACATTATCAATTTTTTAAATTTCTGCAATTTACAATTTCATAAAAGTAAAAGAAAATAAAGCAACTATTTATACACATACTTTATTAACTTACTGAAAAACAATGCAACTACGCTAAATTAAATCTACAAAAGGTATTGTTATAGTTGAATCTATCTTTTTTTGGAAAAAAAATTCCATTCACTAAGTTATTCTGGCTGTTCAATCGGTTTTCTTCACTATTAAAACAATTAATTTCTTTTTTGTTGCATACGAGTTTTAATTTCGTGACACCAAAACAAAACACTCTAAAACTATTAACATGAAGCTTATTTACTTTTACACTAGCTTTCTAATCGTTTCGATTATATCTGCAGCTAACTTTGGCGAATTAAATTATGGATATGCTTTGAATATCGCAGGTAAACAAAGAATGCTAAGCCAACGTATTACTAAAAATGTTTTACTTAAAGAAAACCACTTAGGTAGCACTAGTTTAGAGATGGATTTACAAGCAAGTATAGCTCTTTTCGAAACTAACCATAAGTCACTTAGAAGAAATGCTACAGTAATGAATCAAAAATTTACTTCGTTATTAGGGTTAACTGAACAAAGATGGTTAACTTTTAAATATGCTATCGAAAATTTTCATGGTGATAATATTGTTTCCTTATTAAGTAAATCTAAAGCACTATTAAGAGCTTGTAGTAAAGTTGTATTAGAACTGGAAACAGAAGCTAGCTTTTCTTCTACAGAATTACAGAATACAGAGGATCTCATTCTTCAAACTTCGACTATAAACATATCTGGCGAACAGCGCATGCTTTCTCAACAGTTTAGCACTTACTTCTTGGCTGCTGAACTTTATGGTATGCAAGAAATATTTAAACTTGAGTTACATCTAATCCGTAATAAACAAAGAGATGATTTATCTTTTCTTATATTCAATAGTCTTAATAACGATAAAATTGAAGAGCAGTTTATCGAAATTACGCTCTTATTCGAATTATTAGACAAGTATCAAAACACACATTCGGATATTTCTACTTTAAAAGTGATTAGTTTTTGCGACCGGATCACAAAACTATACGGTGGTATTACCAATAGATATACCCAATTATACGAAGAACTAAACACCAATAGCAAACCTCGTTTTTCTTCGATTACTTCTAGTGCCAAGTAAGAGAAACTTAAGATATTTTTAAATATTGTTGCAATAACTTAGTACTATATTAAGGTATGGATTTTCTTATCCTTTTTTTGTTCTACCATTTTATTTCAATATGACTTTTCAAACTTCTTATAAAAATGTATTTGGCGAACCTCTAATTCCTTGTTGTTACGAACCGATAACATGATTTTTTAGAGATGGTTTTTGTCGAACAATTGATGAAGATCGAGGTGCACATATAATTTGTGCAATTATGACCCAAGAATTTTTAGAATACATCGTAAAGTGTGGTAACGATTTATGTATACCTATTCCCGCCTATAATTTTCCTGGATTAAAAATCGGAGACAAATGGTGTCTTTGCATTTCGAGATGGATGTAAGCCAAAAAGGCTGGTAAAGCACCTTTAGTGGTTTTAGAAGCCACAGAAGAAAGTGCACTTGATTATATACCTCTCCCAGAACTGATAAAGTATGCTACAAAATAATACAGCGTCACTAGACTATTCGTAAACTTAGTTTATTCAATATGTTACCCATATAAATATCACAAATAAAAGTTAAACATCTTTAATTAATAGTAATACTTTTACATTTGCTAGTATAAATTAAAAGTATGCAAGGTCTACCTTTAAAAATAACTATTGATAACAAACTATACCTAAAAAACCCCGAAAGCTCTGATCTGGGTAAACGCATTGTTACTAATAGCATTGAATTAATTAATGATCTAGGTTTTGAAACTTTTACTTTTAAAAAGCTGGGAAAGCTTATTGGGTCTAACGAAAGTTCTATTTACCGTTATTTTGAAAGCAAACACATGCTATTGATATATCTTATTGCTTGGTATTGGTCATGGATGGAATATCGATTAGTATTTGCAACTTCAAATATTTCTGATCCAAAAGATAACTTGAAAATTGCCATCAAAATTCTTACTGAAGAAGTACAGAAAGATGATGCCTTTTCCTATATAAATGAAATTAATCTATATCGAATTATTGTAAACGAAGGTTCTAAAGTGTACTACACTAAAGACGTTGATAAGGAAAATGAGCTTGGTTTCTTTAGTCCTTACAAAAGATTAGTGAAACGAATTAGTGAAATGGCGTTAGAGGTGAATCCCAACTTTCTATATCCAAACATGTTAGCCTCAACAGTTATTGAAAGTTCTCGCAAACAACGTTATTTTCAAGAACATATACCGACACTTAGTAATATTGAAGAAGGTAAAGACTCTATAATTTCTTTCTTCGAGACCTTAACTTTTAATAGTCTTAATCCGAAAATAGATGAGTGAAAAAAAATTACATCCTTGGACTAGGTTTATTCGCCTACTTAGTTTAGACAAGAAGGATATCAAACAAATTATCTACTATTCCATTTTTGCTGGACTAGTAGCTCTATCTCTTCCTTTAGGGATACAAGCCATTATTAATCTAATCCAGAGTGCGCAAGTAACAACTTCTTGGATTATTTTAGTTGTTTTGGTTTCATTAGGTGTTGCTTTTCAGGGTGTGCTACAATTCATGCAATTGAGAATTATTGAAAATATTCAACAGAAAATATTTTTCAGGTCTTCGTTTGAATTTGTGTACCGATTTCCTAAGATTAAATTGAATGAATTGCACAATTACTATCCGCCAGAATTGGCGAATCGCTTTTTTGATACGCTTACTGTTCAAAAAGTATTACCTAAACTAATAATTGACTTCCCAACTGCTTTTCTTCAAATAGTTTTTGGTCTAATTCTACTTTCGTTTTATCACTCGTTCTTTATTCTATATGGAGTATTGTTGATACTACTGATCTATATTGTATATAAATACACTGCAAAAAATGGTTTAGATACAAGTTTAAAAGAATCTAAAATGAAGTACCAAGTTGCCCATTGGATTCAACAAATTGCTAGATCTCAAATAGGATTCAAACTTTCAGGAAAGACAAGTTTAGGGATTGATAGAAACGATGAATTGACCACAAAATATTTAAAAGCTAGAGAAAGTCATTTTAGGGTCTTAAAAAGTCAATTCATTCAACTAATCATTTTTAAAGTATTAGTAACATTAGGACTTTTGGTTATCGGTGGGATGCTAGTGATTCGTCAACAAATTAATATTGGACAGTTTGTAGCTTCTGAAATTATTATTTTAACGATAATTAGTTCTGTAGAGAAATTAATTTCAGGATTAGATTCTTTTTATGATGCCTTAACTTCATTAGAAAAAATAGGGCAAGTGGTTGACAAAAAACTAGAATCTAAAACTGGTAACGACCCTTTTGCAATTACAGAAGATTTAAACTTAGAATTAGATTCTGTAGAAATCGACAGTAATAAAGGAAATGCTTTATTGAAAGACATTACTTTAAACATCCCACAAGGCTCTAAGATTTTAGTTGATGGGGCATCTGGGGCTGGTAAAACAACATTCCTTAAACTAGTTGCTGGTGTTGAAATGCCAACCCATGGAACTATCTATGTCAATGATATTTCAATGACTTCTATACACTTAAATTCTTATCGTTCTTCTGTAGGGTTAGTATTGCCCACCCAAACACCTTTCGAAGGTTCTATATTAGAAAATATCACTTTAGGCAGAAAAGATATTACACAAGAACAAATACAAGAGGTACTTAAGAATTTATCTCTATTAGAATACATAAAAAAACAACCCCAAGGAATAGACACCTGTATTTATCCAGAAGATTTATCTATCCCTTATAGTGTTACTCGTAAAATACTATTGGCTAGAGCACTAATTCATAAACCTAAATTACTATTATTAAATCACCCTATTGAATTCTTTGATGCCTCTTGCGCAGATCAGGTTGTTAAATATATTACTTCTCCTGATCATAATTGGAGTGTTATTGTAATCAGTAAGAATGACCTTTGGAAAAACAAAGGATTTCAAGAATATGGAATGAAGAATAGTACTTTAATAAAAAAATAATGGACCATGCTCAATATATCTAAAGAACGATTAAACCGAAAGATCGACCTTAGTGGGTACACGTCTTATCAACAATTAAAAGACACTGGCAATTACCCCAAATTCAATATATTTTTACGCATATCTGCTGTAATAGGATTAGTGATCTTATTTTTACCATGGACACAAAGTGTAACAGGTAAAGGGTATGTAACTACTTTAAGTCCACAAAGTAGACCACAGAACATTCAATCGGCAATAGCAGGTCGTATCGAAAAGTGGTATATTCGAGAGGGTGACTATGTAAAAAAAGGGGATACATTAATGTTTATTTCTGAAATAAAAAATGAATATCAAGATCCCAATCTAGTAAATCGTGTTTCACAACAAAGAGACGCTAAGGCTGGGTCCGTATTAGCATATCAACAAAAGGTAAATGCCTCGGACAATCAGATTAAAGCCCTAAAAAACGAACAAGTTTTAAAACTTAACCAATCTAGAAATAAGCTAAGACAAGCTAAACTTCAGGTAACTAGCGACAGTATCGAGTTTGAAGCTTCGAAAACGAATTTCACCATTGCCGAAAGACAATTTAAACGTACTGAAAGTTTACAAAAAGAAGGCCTAAAATCACTAACTGCTTTAGAAACGAAACGTGTTAAGTTACAAGAAACTCAAGCTAAACTAATTTCTAAAGAAAATAAGTTATTAGCTAGTCGTAATAAAGTTATCAATGCTAGAATTGATATCAATCGTACTCAAACAGAATATGATAACAAAATTGCTAAAGCTACTGGTGATCGATCTACAGCACAATCCAGTAAGTTTGAAAGTGAAGCACAAGTAGCTAAATTAGAAAATAAGCTTTCTAATTATCAAATTCGTACAGGTTTACATTACATAACAGCTCCGCAAAGTGGCTTCGTAAACCAAGCTTTAATCGCTGGTATTGGTGCTACATTTAAACAAGGGGCCAAGTTAATGACTATAATGCCTACTGAAACAGATCTAGCAGTCGAAACCTTTATCAATCCTATGGACTTACCATTAGTGCATGTTGGAGAAAAAGTAAGACTTCAGTTTGATGGGTGGCCCGCTATTTTTTTTAGTGGATGGCCTAATGCTGCTTACGGAACTTTTGGTGGGGAAATTGTAGCTGTAGAAAGAAGTGTAAACAAAAACGGAAAGTTTAGAGTGCTAATTGCTTCTGATCAAGAAAGTGATCACATATGGCCTAAAAACTTACGAGCTGGGGCTGGGGCAAACACATTTGCATTACTAAACGACGTTCCTATTTGGTACGAATTATGGCGAAAACTGAATGGTTTCCCTCCTAATTATTATTCTCCTGAAACGAAAAAGGTAAATAAGGTAGATAAACCAAAATTGAAAATTAAAGTGAAATAAATGAAAACAACTTATTATTTACTGTTACTGTTTTCATCCATTCAACTTTTCGGTCAAAGTAACGATACCATTCTTTCTTTCGAAGAATATATTGGATATGTAAAGCAGTATCATCCATTAGCAAAGCGAGCAGCTCTAAGCATCGAGCAAGGTAAAGCTGAAATTAGAGTAGCTAGAGGAAATTTCGACCCCAAGCTGGAAAGTGAATATCGCCGTAAAGATTTCGAACAGAAAGACTATTATAATATTTTAGATACCAAACTTAAAGTCCCGACTTGGTTTGGTTTAGAAATACAAGCAGGTTTCGAAAGGGCTTCTGGTATATTTCTAAACCCTGAAAACGATTTACCTGAGGATGGGTTATATAGTGCTGGACTAAAGTTAGACGTTTTTGGTATTTGGATTAACAAACGTATGGCCATGCTAAAACAAGCAAAAGCCTTAAGTCAACAACGTAATTTCGAATACGAGCTTCTAACCAATGAAGTGGTCACCAAAGCAGCACAAGCTTATTTTACTTGGAAAAATGCACATGATAATAAAATTTTATATTCCAATTTTATAACCGCTGCAGAATTTAGAATAAAGGGTATTAAACGTAGTATTGAAGTTGGGGATAAGGCTCCTATTGACAGTATAGAAGCTACTATTGCTATTCAGAATAGACAAATATCTTTAAAACAAGCTGAAGTAGATTTACAAAAAGCTAGATTAGATCTAGAGACATTCTTATGGACAGATGATGAAAAGCCATTAGTCTTAGAAGATAATATTTATCCTCAGGACTTAATAGCTCCGATAGTTAGTAGTACTTTAAATTTACCTGCTACTACTGTAAATTTAGCTTCCTTTGTTTCTAATCATCCTAAGTTAAACGCTTTAAATCAAAAAGCCGAAATTTTAAAAATTGAAAGAAGGTTAAAGATCAGAAAGTTATTTCCTAAGTTAAATGTGAGCTATAATTTTATAAGCCCTACTCCCGATGAAATAAATACTTTTAATACTGATGAGTATAAAGCTGGATTTAATTTTTCTTACCCCTTATTTTTAAGAAAAGAACGAGCGAAATTAAAGTTGAACACACTAAAACAAGAATCTTTAGATTTCGAAACGAAAGCGACTACATTACAAGTTACCAAGAAATTGAAAGCTTTAATAAATAACATTCTACTTTACGAAGATCAATTGACCCTCATAGAAGATGCTGTTAAAAATTACAAAACTATGCTGAGGGCAGAAGAACGTAAATTTAATATGGGTGAGAGCTCTTTATTTTATATTAATACTCGTGAACAAAAGCTAATTGATGCTCAATTAAAAAGTAACAGTGTTTTCTATAAATTAAATACTACAAAAGGCAAGTTGTATAATGCATTAGGTTTAGAGTAAATTCTTAATAAGTTTCCTAAAGCCTTATTTGAACATACCCTTTGTTATTTTTACTTTTATCTTAATCAATACTACTTTATGAGTAATCAAGAGAATTTCGAAAACCATATCAATGAAGGCTACACTTGTAAAGGTGATTATATTGCCTTGGGTGCAGCTATGCTAGGAGAAGAAGTTTACGGAGCTGCATCTATCAAAATTCCTCTAAAGACTTTAAACCGTCATGGTTTAATCGCTGGTGCTACAGGTACTGGTAAAACGAAAACCCTACAAATACTTGCTGAAAACCTAAGCAACAAGGGAGTCCCTGTCTTATTAATGGACTTAAAAGGTGACTTAAGTGGTTTAGCACAGCCTAGCCCTGGGCATCCTAAAATTGATGAACGTCATAAAAAAATTAACATTCCGTTCGAAGCTAGTAGCTTCCCTGTTGAAATTTTAACCCTTTCCGAACAAGACGGAACTAGACTACGTGCTACGGTTAGTGAATTTGGCCCTGTTTTACTTTCTAGAATTTTAAATGTTACCGAAACACAAGCAGGAATTCTAGCTATCATTTTTAAATATTGTGACGACAACGATTACCCCCTAGTAGATCTTGCCGATTTAAAAAAAGTATTACAGTATGCCACTGGTGAGGGACGTACTGAAATACAAGAACAATACGGAAGTATATCTAAGACTTCTACTGGTTCGATAATTAGAAAGATTATCGAAATCGAACAACAAGGAGGGGATTTATTTTTTGGCGAACGTTCTTTCGAAATAAACGATCTAATGCGTCAAGATGAAAATGGACGTGGCTTTATTAATATCATACGTTTAACTGACATCCAGGATAAGCCCAAATTATTCTCTACGTTTATGTTGAGTTTACTTGCGGAAATCTATAGCACTATGCCCGAACAAGGAGATAGTGATCGCCCCGAGTTGGTATTATTTATCGATGAAGCCCACTTAATTTTCAAACAAGCATCCAATGCTTTGCTAGACCAAATTGAAAATATTGTAAAGCTAATTCGTTCAAAAGGTATTGGTTTATATTTTGTAACTCAAAATCCAACAGATGTACCTGATGGAGTATTAAGTCAATTAGGATTAAAAGTACAACACGCATTAAGAGCTTTTACAGCAAAAGATCGTAAAGCGATTAAGTTAACGGCTGAAAACTATCCTACTTCCGAATTTTATGACACTACCGAAATACTTACCTCATTAGGAATTGGAGAAGCATTAGTTTCTGTTTTAGACGAAAAAGGTCGCCCTACTCCACTCGCCCACACAATGCTACGAGCACCTATGAGTCGTATGGATATTTTGACACCTACGGAATTAAAAGAGCTTACCTCTAATTCTAATCTTGCTGAAAAATATAACGAAACAATCAATAAAGAAAGTGCTTTTGAAATCTTAAATGAAAAGATCAAAAAAGCAAAAGCAGAAGAGGCGAAACAAGCAGCTAAAAAAGACCGTGAAAAACTAAATAAACGAACTTCCTCTAGAAAAAGTTCTTCTAACTCGGCTCAGAAAGCAATTATTAAAGTACTTACAAGTGCAACATTTATAAGAGGTGCACTTGGTATTTTAAATAAAATGCTTCGTTAATTATTAGCATATATTTGCCACATAATATTCTTACTATTTATATGAACAAAATCGCATTTGCCACTGCAATTACAATATTTACATTATCTGCAACTAGTTGTAGTAAAAAAACAGACCCTTTTGAAATTGGAACTGACCATATCGGAAACCTAAAGCAAACTACTAAGGTTAACGAAATCGAAACTATATTTAATAATGATTCTGTAGTAAAACGTATCGCTGGAGACGAATTTATTGGAACCAGTAATGAAATCAATGTTTTCGAGAAAGGGGGAAAACATCTTTTAGCTTTAGAGGCCTCTGAAGAATTCGATTCTACAGCAACCATAACATCTATTCAGGTAATTGACCCTAGATTTAAGACAACCAAAGGACTTTCTGTAAAAAGTACTTTCAAAGATATCAAGGATAATTATAAAATTTCTAAAATCTCGAGTACATTTAGTAATATAGTCATAGATATCAAGGAAATTAATGCTTTTGTAAGTATTAGTAAAAAAGAGCTTCCTAGTGAATTAAGATACGATAGTAATGTACAAATAGAAGCTGCACAAATTCCAGACACCGCTAAAATCAGTTACTTTTGGTTGTACTGGTAATATTACAAAACGCCTAACTCTAAAGGAATCATTTTTGATTCCTTTTCTTGCTTTATATGAACAAACTACTTCCCAAATTAATTGGATTAAAATTTAAGCTTCAATATATTTTCAATAAAGAAAAGGCTGTTTCTGAGGCTTTCGATCTATTTTGCACTCCAAGAAAAGGCAAAACAAAGCCTTACGAACTGCAGTTTTTAAAAACTGCGATTCAACAAACTGTTAAATTAGCCAATCACTCCGTAAAATTATATGAATGGAAAGGTACTGCTGGTACTGTACTTTTATTACATGGTTGGGATAGTAATAGTTATCGTTGGAAATCTTTAATTGAAAAACTTCAAGAACAAAATTTTCATATTTTGGCTATCGATGCACCTGCACATGGACTATCTAATGGTAAGATTTTAAATGTTCCATTGTATACCGAATGTCTTAAGGATCTTTTAGAATTATACCCTATAGACATACTAGTTGGGCATTCTATTGGTGCCATGACCACTATCTATTTCGAAAAGAAATACAAGTGTCTTGATAGGATTCCTATAATTGCACTGGGTCCACCTTCCGAACTTTACTTATTTTTTCACCAGTTTAGAAAAATGCTTGGCCTCTCTAAACGATTTATGAAAGCGTTAGAAAAACAACTTCATAATCGATTTGGCTTTTACCCTAAAGAATTTTCTATAGCTAGGTTTGCAAGAGAACTAAATGCAGATGGTCTTTTAGTTCTAGAAAAAAATGACCCATTAGCGCCATATCAATTTTCTAAAAGGATTGCCGATAAATGGAAAAACTGTGAATTAATTACTGTAGAAGGTGTAGGGCATTCGTTAAAACACCCAGACATTGACAACAAAATATTAAATTTTATAGAAAATCAGATTAAAAAGTATAAAACTAACAAAATAGATAGCGAAGGTTTACTACAGTAATATATTAAGAATGTAAACTCTATTTTTCGTTCAATACGAATCGAATTTAAGCAAATCTGTATTTTTGTAAAAAAGTAAAAACCAGTGTCAGAATTAACACGATTAAATAAGTACCTAAGCGAAATAGGACATTGCTCTAGACGCGCTGCTGATAAATTAATTGACGAAGGACGTATTAAAGTAAATAACGAGCCCGTAGTTATGGGGCTAAAAGTTTCTAAAGAAGACCTCATCGAAATTGATGGAAAAAGAATTCAAGATCCTAAAAATGAGCATGTCTATTTGGCTTTTAACAAACCAATAGGTATTGTTTGTACTACAGATACGCGAGAAAAAGACAATATTATTGACTTTATTAACTACCCTCAACGTATTTTCCCCATAGGTCGCTTAGATAAACCTAGCGAAGGATTGATACTTTTGACTAGTGATGGGAATGTTGTAAATAAGATTTTACGTACAGAGAATAATCACGAAAAAGAATATATCGTTACCGTCAACAAAGTGATTAATACTGATTTTATAGAACGTATGTCTAATGGAATACCTATTTTAGATACTATTACTAAAAAATGTGAAGTCGAAATGATTCATAAATTCACGTTTAGAATTATTCTAACCCAAGGATTGAACCGACAAATTCGACGAATGTGTGAATATTTAGGCTATGAAGTAACTCGATTAAAGCGAGTTAGGGTAATGAATATTAGATTAAACTGCCCTGTAGGTGATTATATTAACATAGAAAAAAAAGAACTTTACAAACAACTTAAATAACTGTATTACAACACAATAAAACAAAAAAAGCATCTTTTAAACTTACTAAAAATTAATATATTTTACTTTTATCAACGTAAAAATATGTTCTTAATCGATTTTTTTGCTTAATTTAGTATTAGAAACCGAATCTAGTTTTTTGGCATGCTTCTTGGAATAAGCATTGCAAAATCAAATCTTATGAAAACAATATTAGCCTCTATCCTACTTTTCTTGGGCATTTTTCATGTATCAGCCCAAAGCGAACTTTACTTCGTATCTACAGATACTGCTTATCTACGAAGTGGTCCTGGAGCGAATTATACTGTCGTAGCAGAATTATTAAAATCAATGCAAGTAACCGTAATCAGTGATGAATTTGGTGAATACTGGACTGTACAGTACAAAACAATGAATGGATTCATTAAGCGAGATGATTTAATTGCAATTGTTGCTCCAACACCTGCTGCACCCGTAGATGATGCATAT
>CALFUO010000108.1 GCA_937929895.1 uncultured Aquimarina sp. | reverse complement strand
ATAATTAATATTAAATGTTTTATTTAGAGTGTCTTGTGAATTTTTGAAGCTAAAAATTTTAGAAAATATATTTTCTAAGATGTATTGAAAAAGTCTTAGACGAAAACGTCCAATGTATTGATATATAAAAGTCTATTTTCTTTTCTCTTTCAGTGAAACGGTCTATATTCTAAAGTTTCGGATGCTAGTGATGTTGAAGTAAAATTTCTAAAGGCGCATTTTAATTCATTAAATTCATATAGGAAGCGGTATAACACGTCACACTCAGATAAAAAGGGGGCAAAAAAAATCAGGAACTAAGAGTTGTTAAAACCTTAATTCCTGATTCTTTGTATTATAATTCAGTATTCTTAATGTCCTTTAGGGTCTTTTACACCACTTTCCAAACGACTTTCGTACGTATAACGAAATACTTGAGGCTTACCAGTTCCTCTGGCTTTAGTAAGTTCTTCTAGCCAAACTTTTCTCAAATTATCTAAAACGTTAGCATATTTGGTTTCTTTAACGAGATTAGTCGTTTCAGTAGGGTCATCAGTTAAATGATATAGTTCTTCATAAACTGCTGGTTCTCCTTCTAAAGAGGTATCAGAATAATGTCTATAGATAGCCATTTCGAGATCACTAACTTTATAAAGTAATTTGTTCTGTGGAATATTAAATAATTTTGCTGTTTTAATTTTTTCTAAAGCAGGAAAATTTTCATTCTTGTAGTAGCGAATATATTTCCATTCTTTATTTTGAACAGCTTCGCAACGAGGATTCCCAAATTGAGTAGACCAAAGGTTTTCAGTAAAAATATAATCGCGAATTTCTTGCTTTTGCTTTTTTAATAAAGGGGTCAAATTCTTTCCCTGAAATGTTTCTGGTACAGAAATACCAGCCATAGATAGCATCGTTGGGGCTATGTCAATCGTTTGTGCTAAAGCATTTGTCTTTATCCCTCGTTGTTTTTTAGGAGTCCTAGGGTCAAAAACAAACATAGGCACATGTGTCGTTTGTTCGTAACAAAGTGCTTTACCCGATAAACCAAATTGCCCGTGAAAAAGACCATGATCCGAAGTAAAGAAAATCACGGTGTTCTTGTAAAGCTTCTCTTTCTTTAGCTTTTTGATAATATTACCTACCATACGATCGATCCCAGTCATCGTCTGCATTTCACGAGTATAACGTTCTCTAAATCCTTCAGGTGTATCCATAATATCGTATCCTGTCTGTCTGTTTTCAACTTTTAATAAATCAGCAGGAAGCTTAGGGGTTTTAATATCTGTTTTAGCTACATAATTTTGGGGTAATGGAAAAGTAATATCTCTATAAGCAGTTTTATACAAATCGTCATCAGTATCCTTTAACATCATACTACGTGTACCAGCACCGTGCGGAAGATTTAGATTGATAGATAACATAAAAGGTTGATCTTCTGGCTTCGTATCAATAAAAGTAATGGCGCGTTTTAATTTTTTCTCTTGTGGTGTCAAAAAGTCGTCAACACCTTCATCAACAACTTCAATTTGGGTATCGAATTCTGCGTCTTTAAAGATTTTATGTCTTTTTTTTGGGTAAAAACCTAAATGGCCATGACCTGCATACCAGTAATCAAAGCTTTTTTCCATAAGACCACTTTCATACCCACCTTTACCAATAGGGGAGTGGTTTTTTCCTATCCAACCAGTATAGTAACCAGCTTTCCTCATTAAAATAGGATAAGAATTATTCCAAGCGGTTTCATTTACACTAGTACCAGAATTAAAATTTACCCCATGCTTACGCTCATATTGACTTAATAGTATAGATATACGACTAGGAGTACAAATTGCACTTGTACAATGAGCATTTGTAAAAAGGACACCATCATTAGCTAGTTGATCTAGATTAGGGGTTTTTACAAATTCATTACCCGTGCATCCCATAAATTGATACGACTGGTCGTCAGTTAAAATGAATATAAAATTGGGTTTTTCTTGTGCGTTTACTAAAAGATAAGAAAATAAAAATAAGGAAAATAAATATCGTTTCATTTCAATTTTTTTTCGAATATACTATTATTTGAATAGTTGATAAGTTCAAAATGTTTAAAATACTATCATAAATGTTTTGTTCCGCATATGTAAAATCTATTTAGATTCTTGATTTACTAGGGTATTAGGCCGGGCAATTTCATTTAACTTTCTAGGGTAGTTTCTCAATGTAATTTTCGTAAAAACTCAATAATCAGTATAAACTCTTTCCCAAGAGGAAAGGTCAAGGTGTGTATTTCGTTAAAAAATATACTTCTCAGTCCTTCTTCAAAAGAGGGAATCTATAATTTTTTAAGATAGCTACTTTTTAAATGAAACTGCTCTGGGTGTAAGGATACATATCTACTTTATTTCTATATACAACTGCTCTCTTTTAAGAATAATTTGATCCGTAATAATAGTCGTTTATTAGTAAGACACTACAACTTTTCGGAGGTCACATTTTTTAGATTTTCTATTCGAATAGAACTTTGTCTTGATCAAAATCTTATTAGTTTTCGATGTGTTTAGTTTTAACTATTTGTAAATGTGTGTTTTGGTTAAAATTGTAATTAACTTAATTTTAACAATATTTTTTTGGTTTTAAAAAAATAAAAAAATGTACATTTGAAATTATAATGAGTCCACCAGCGGACGCATTGCCTACTTTAATGAAAACGAAATTCATGTTCGGGCTTAGGAGCATAAAGAAGTCTACTCCGAAAGCTGCCCTAGGGATAGGGAACCGAATCCAAAGGCTGACTTCTGAAATTAATACTACGCTACAATTATTGAAGTCTCTTCAATTCGTCCCGTTTACGGTATTTATATTTCGTATTTGAGGTTTGTTTACATAGAAGCTTGTACATTTTATTATCCCTATTTTACATTTTAGAGCGTTTACTAAACGATTTTCTAGTGTTTAACAATACATCACTTTCAGGCCTAGAATTTTAATAAAACATCTATATCCTCTAGGACTAAAATTAAGTATATAAAGGAGGTGTAATAAGTAAATAGTACTGCTTCGATTGCATTACAGGTCATATTGTTACATGACTTGCAAGGGAATCTTGTCCCTTTTCCAAACCAAGAAAACCTTAATATTTACGAAAATGAAAACCCGATATATAGACTTAATCGATCAGACTCATGTTTTTCCTCAAGAAGAGTTTCAGCTGGAAGACAATAACTTGCACTTTCATGGGATAGACCTTATGGAATTAGTAGAAACCTATGGAGCACCATTAAAGTTTACTTATTTACCTAAAATTTCTGAAAATATTCAGCGTGCAAAAGGGTGGTTCAAAAACGCTTTAGAAGCACACGGTTATAACGCAACTTACAATTATTGTTATTGTACTAAAAGTTCTCACTTTCAACATGTACTCCAAGAGGCTTTAAAAAATGATATCCATATCGAGACTTCTTCAGCATTTGATATTGAAATTGTAGAAAACCTAAAAGCTCAAGGAAAAATAACGGATGATACACATATCGTTTGTAATGGGTTTAAACGAGATCAATACATCGAAAATATTGCACGATTAATCAATAATGGACACAAAAAATGTATTCCTATAATTGATAATTATGAAGAAATATCTCTTTTGGATGAACGTATAGAAGGAGATTTTAACATTGGAATTCGTATTGCTTCGGAAGAAGAACCAAAATTTGAATTCTACACCTCTCGACTTGGAATAGGTTACAAAAATATTGTGGCATTTTATAAAGCACAGATTGAAGAAAATCCTAAAGTACAATTAAAGATGTTACACTTCTTTATCAATACAGGAATCAGAGATACAGCCTATTATTGGAATGAGCTCTTGAAATGTATGAAAGTGTATATCGAACTTAAAAAGGTTTGTCCTACACTAGACAGCTTGAATATCGGAGGTGGATTCCCTATAAAGAACTCGCTTTCTTTTGAGTATGACTATCAATACATGGTTTACGAAATTGTGAATCAGATCAAGTTAGCGTGTGACGAAGCTGGTGTTGCTGTTCCTCATTTATATACAGAATTCGGAAGTTTTACGGTTGGAGAAAGTGGCGCAGCGATCTATAAAGTATTGTATCAAAAACAACAAAATGATCGTGAAAAGTGGAATATGATCGATTCTTCTTTTATTACGACGCTACCAGATTCTTGGGCGATTAATAAGCGTTTTTTAATGTTAGCTATCAATCGCTGGAATGACAACTATGAGCGGGTATTACTAGGAGGTTTAACTTGTGATAGTGACGATTATTATAATTCAGAACAACATGCCAACGGTATTTATCTACCTAATTATGATAACGAAAAACCATTATACATAGGCTTTTTCAATACAGGCGCTTACCAAGAAACCATTGGTGGTTTTGGAGGGTTGAATCACTGTTTAATTCCTCAGCCTAAGCATCTTTTAATCGATAGAGACACTATCACTAACGAATTGAAAATAGAAGTATTCAAAGGCCAACAAAAGGCTGAAGAATTATTAGAAATATTGGGTTACAATTACTTACTAAACAAATACAACCCAACTGTAAAAGAAACTAAAAAACAAATTATAAACGTATAAATCAATCAACATGGAATATCAAGGAACCTATGCAGGCATTCCTGAAAAATATGCAGGAAGAAACGGTAAAATTGTATTAGTACCTGTGCCTTATGACGAAACTAGTACCTGGGGAAAAGGTGCAGATCGCGGACCGGATGCTTTTTTAGAAGCTGCTGCAAACATGGAATTGTACGATATAGAAACAGATAGCGAAGTTTACAAGCAAGGAGTGTATTTAACAAAGCCTCTAGAAGGTTTTGAAACTCCAAGAGATATGGTTGTAGAAATACACGATGCACTAAAAAATTATATAGATCGTGGAAAGTTTGTAACCATGATCGGAGGAGAACATTCGGTTTCCATAGGGGCTATTAGAGCTTTCAATGAGGAATTTGACAACCTATCTGTATTACAAATTGATGCACATGCCGATTTACGTAAAACTTACGAAGGTTCACCCTACAATCACGCTTGCGCTATGTCTGAAGCCAATGAGACTACAAATCTTGTACAAGTTGGTATTCGTAGCATGGATTATAGCGAAACCTTAGCAATGAATGAAGACAATGTGTTCTTTGCGCATGAAATGGTAAACGATGAATATTGGATGGATAATGCTATCGACGCACTTACCGAGAATGTATATATCACTTTTGATTTAGATGCTTTCGATCCGTCAATTTTACCAGCAACAGGAACTCCAGAACCTGGGGGAATGATGTGGTACGAAACCTTAGAATTCTTACGTCGTGTTTTTGCTGAAAAAAATGTTGTAGGATTTGATATCGTAGAACTATGCCCACATGCACGTAGTCAGGTATCAAATTTTGCGGCGGCTAAACTATACTACAAGATGTTGAGTTACAAATTCGCAGATGACGATTCGAATATCGATGACGAAGAAACATTTATTAAGGAGACAAAACAACCTATCAAAAAACTAAAAGAAGAATCATACGTTAACTATGAGAGCTAAAGGAAACATATCGAATTTTATAGAAAAGTACTACCTACACTTTAATGCAGCGACCGTTGTAGATGCTGCTAAAGGATATGAAGCACAACTGAAATCAGGAGGAAAAATGCTAATATCCCTTGCAGGTGCGATGAGTACAGCCGAGTTAGGAAAAATACTTTCAGACGTAATTCGCGAAGAGAAGGTACATATCATTTCCTGTACGGGTGCAAATTTAGAGGAAGATATTATGAATCTTGTGGCACATAGTCACTACGAGCGTATTCCTAATTACAGAGACTTGACTCCTAAACAAGAATGGGATTTGTTAGAAAAAGGACTAAATCGTGTAACAGATACTTGTATTCCAGAAGAAGAAGCTTTCCGTCGTTTGCAGGAACACATTTTCAAGATTTGGAAGGATGCAGATGATAAAGGAGAACGGTATTTCCCTCACGAATTCATGTACAAGTTATTATTGTCAGGTGTCTTAGAACAATACTACGAAATTGATATTAAAGATTCTTGGATGTATGCAGCAGCAGAAGCGAATTTGCCGATTGTCGTACCAGGTTGGGAAGACAGTACTATGGGTAACATTTTTGCTAGCTATGTAATGAAAGGGGAATTGAAAGCTTCAACCATGAAATCGGGAATCGAATACATGACTTTCTTAGCAGATTGGTATACGGAGAATAGTGAAGACGGAATTGGTTTCTTTCAAATTGGTGGTGGTATTGCTGGTGACTTCCCAATTTGTGTAGTGCCTATGTTATATCAAGATTTAGGAAGAAAAAACACT
>CALFUO010000107.1 GCA_937929895.1 uncultured Aquimarina sp. | reverse complement strand
TTAATATCAAAACTGTCAACCTGATAACCTTCAGGAATTTCTATATGTATGGTCTTGCACATAATTCTTATTAATTAAATGATCATAAATTGTTTATATACTTCTCTAAATTGTTCTCCTGCATACTTTGCTAACTTGGAACTCTTAAAGCAAAGGCGAGAGCCGACATACGAAGTCGCAAACCAATAATCGTAGTCGTTAAAACGGAAGCCCGAAGAACCCATTTTAAAACAAGGTTGATATTTGTACTCACTCGAATTATTCCAATCAGGAACCCATCCTTCGTTTAAAGACCTAACCAATAACTCAATAATAAATTGGTGTTTTAAATGGTTTGGAGCACTAGAGAACATTTTGTCTATATCTCCTTCCGTGATTCTGTTGTCGTCTAAAACATCTTGAATTGTTTTAATTCTTTCTGTTACTTTTTTAGGGATTTCTTTAAATTTAAGCTCTCCTGTTTTCTTATCAAAGCTATCTACTTTGAACCCGTTAGGGATTTGAATTTTTAATGATTCCATTTTTATCTATTTTTATTATAATTACACCAATAGCTTTGTGGCTCTTGCTCTTCTTTCGGTTTTGTTGTTGGATCCGAAAACCCATGTATTACATCTTTCATCGGTTTTTAAATTTTCTACGTTTAACGGTTAATAATCTTACAAAAGGCCTAAGCTCAATATCTCGTTCCCATGTCATAATCAAATCTTCTAGCATTTGCTTATCACAGTCTTTTGCAGATTCGTCTGCCAATTGCTGCATTTCATCAGCCTTTTGTTTGATGGCTTTTTGTTTGTAATGCTCTTTATAAAACTCAATAGTTTTAGATTGATCTGTAAGAATTTTGTTGTTTTTGGCCTTTTGCTCCTGAACACGTTCCTCTCTCAGTCTTGCTTTTTCTTCTAAGTACTGAGGTAACCAATCACCCATAATGGTATTGCCATCTATTCCTTTTTTTGCCACTCCATACTTCCCTTTGCGAGCCAGCTTAAAAAACAGAATTAGATCCTCTAAGGTTTCGTACTTGCAATCGTCTAACAAATCAGCAGTTAAAATTTGTTTTTGTGATTCTGAAAGTTTGGTTACAAATGCAAAGCCATCTAAAAATCTCGAAACCAAAGTAAATACAGTTCTAAAGCCCAAACTCCCTAAATCTCCTTTGTAAACTTCGCCCATTGTAGCTTTATCAAACACATCTGTAGGTTGCAGTTCACGCTCTATGGTATTTAATGCGATTGGATTTACCAACACCGTTTTGCTAATACTTAAAGTTTCCTGCTGCTTCTTCGGTAGTATTATTAGATCCATCTGATCCAACACCTGTAGTTCTTTTGATTTCATCGATAATAACGTTTAAACGTGAATTGATATATTTCAAATCGGTGTTCTTTTTGTGAAAATCACTTAACAAAGCCCATTGATTTAAAACGCCTTGCCAAACCGCTAAAGCCTCTTGATCTGTAGCAGTAACGGATTGCAAGTACAGAATGATAGACTTTAAAGCTTTTCCATCTGCTCCTGTAAACTTTGGAGTAATCTTTTTAAAGTCAACATAAAACAAGTGCCAAGCATCGTTAAATAAAGTGAACAACGATTTTTCTTTTACCTCTAAATCGTAAACCACTTTACCAGTGTATTCTTTGGTTTTTGCTGTAACTTCGTTTTCGTAAACGGGTAGTATGGCCCCCAAATGTCTTATCACAAACTCATCAAATGTTCCGGAGATATATTTGATTGCTAAAAAGCGTTTGTTTTTATAGGTTAACCTAAGTTTCATATTAGGTTTTGTAACAGTAAGGATGTAGTGATTAGTCATTAATTAAAAGTTTTAATTGTTTGCTTAATTGCTGAACAGTATTTAATTTGATGCCTACAATCATCTATTGGATAATGTTTGATACCCGTAAAAGTCATTTGTTTTTTTATTAATGGATTAAACATTACAAGCGTTCTGACATCACGCTCACGGTAATGATTCCAAGGCAATTCAAGACCAACTGCATCATATGCTTTTTGTAATATCCCTAAATCAAACCTTGCTGAATTCCCCCAAACTTGTACGTTTGGAGGGCAATTGTCAGAAATAAATCTACCTAGACTTAGAAGCCCAATTTTTAGGGTTTTATTAGATTGATTCTTTAACAGTTTGTTTTGAGCTTCTTTGTCTTGTTCCATCCACCATCTAAAAGTTGAGTAGTCTATTTCTAATCCTCTTTTAATACAATCCTCACCTGATATGTCTGTATGAAAAATAGATCCGTTTTCTCCAGTATCTAAGTTAAAGCAAACAGCTCCTATACTTAAAATAACAGAACCTGGTTTTGTTCCAAGCGTTTCTATATCAATCATTAAATGTTCCATTTATTTCTTCTTTTTATATGTATGCCCTACAATTCCTCTAAGAGCTACAATGGTTTTTTCTAACTCTGTGTCAATCATTTTTTTTAAAGGCTTTTTAACAGGGCTTTTAACTCCTTTTAAAAAGTTACTAAACCTTTCTAGGTCTGGAACAGTTCCGTGTCTTTCGTTAGGAACTGTCCAACCTGCTTGTCTAAGTAAAGAGAGTATTACTCTGTGTTTTTCATTTCGTTTGTCAAAATATGCCCAGTTTTCTGTTTTAGCTGGCTTACCTGTTTGTGCAGCAATAATTTTATTAGCTTCATCGTAAGACAAAGTTTTAAGACTGGTTCTGCTATTGTCTCCAGTAACCCATTGCACACACTCTTCTTTAATTTCTTCGTTAAATCCACAATTTTTACGGATTTGAAAGATTTGTTGTTTAGTGATGGTTAACATGTTTGTATATAATGGTTTTGTGATTTAATCTAACCGCTTTTACTGTTTTTTGAGCTTCTACTTGCTTTGCCAACTCTAAGGCTTTTAAAGCTTTTCTTTTTTGATAATCTGGATGATTTTGTTCGTTAATGTTTTTTGATTCCATATAATTTAATTTTATTGATTTGCTCCCTAGGCAGGATTCGAACCTGCAGACACGAGTAAAAAACTTTTGTCGTCCACTTTTCAACTAGGGAGTAGGATTGATTAAAGAGTTGAAAACTGTATGTTAATGTGTGACCAACCGCCTTTTTCAGTACGCTCATAAGCTCTACAATACGTAGCTGTACCGTTTGCTATTTGACAATCTTGTAACTTATCTAATTCTACAATCATATCTTCATAACCTAACTCTCTTGCTTTTCGTTTGGCTTTAGAAAGTAATTTAGGATCGTATTCTCCCTTGGTGTTTCTCATTAAAATACTGTCCATAAAAGAGAACATTCCTTTATTTCTTGATTCAAATTTCTTTTGAATAATTTCTCTAACAGCATCAATATGTACCTGTGCCTCTGGAGTAAACTCTAATTTTTCTTTACTCTCTACAACCACTTTGTATTTACCGCATTCGCTTTCTACAGTAATGTTTTTTTGCTCTTTTGGTTCTTTACCATGTAAAGCATACATTTCTCTGTAAAACTTATTAGCATCTATTATACTTTCGTCCTTTAATGACTTTAAAAGCCTGTTAGCCTCTTTGAAACCGTTAATTGTTTTAATTAAAAAAGAAGTTTTATTAGCTTCATGCTTTTTTTTGGCTGCTGCTTTTTCAGCTTTTTCTTCAGCCTCTAACTGTGCCAGTTCTTCTTTTAATTTTTGTTTTTTTTCTTCCGTGGTTAATTCTTGTTCTGCCATTTATATAATAATTAAGATTTGTTGTTATTTATTTTTTGATTTGTTGTGTTAAGCTTCGGTTTCAGGATCGTATTTATCTAAAAACTCAGCTTCCTTTTGCTCAGTCACATCTTCGAAAAAAGGAAAGATGTCTATAATTGGGGATTCTGCTATACTAGGAATAGAATAGTCTGAAACTGTATCTGTAAACTGTTCTGTCAAATATTCGTAAGCATCTTTTACATCTAAAGCCTGTACCAGAACATAAGTGCTTGTTCTTCGCTCTAAACCTTTGTCCTCATCCAACGTCACTAACGATACTTTTGCTTTAAACCATCTGTCTCCGTGTTCGCTTGGGAATATTTCGGAATAATTGGCTTTTGTAATTCCTGTAATTTGGAAACCTTCCGACAAGTACTTTCCTAATTCTTCTATCGCTCTTGATTCTGCCTCTGTATAGGTTAGAGCATCAAATAAAAAGTGATGATTAAAGGTTTTGATCTTCTCGTTATCGTCTATTTTACTATATTTTGCTTTTACTGTAAACCACATATATTATTGTTTTAAATTGAAAATTCTAGTTTAAGTCCTTCGCCTGATCTCTTAATCTCCAAGTCGGTAAACTTCCAATGTGCAAGTATTTCCGACAACCCTAAGAGTTCAAACCTTTTAATGGTTTTTTCTTTTTTAAGATTTATTTTTACTCGTTCTACACGTTCTTTGCCAACATGCCATTTAAGGCTTCTTTTGGTACCTGCTCCAAACACTTCATCAATATTTTGATTTAGCTGTTCTTTTAATTCGTTTTTTTTGTTTGC
>CALFUO010000106.1 GCA_937929895.1 uncultured Aquimarina sp. | reverse complement strand
TTAGAATTAGTAGTCGCGGATGGAAAATTATAAGAGACTCTTATAACAGGCCAGTGAAGAAAATGTTAAGATCTGTATTAATTTATACGGATGCGAAAAATAAAACATTTTACACGGAACGTATTTTTGAAAAACCATTTAGTGGAACTACTTACGGAGCAATGCAATTTTCTTCGGATACCCGAATTGAAGGAGAAGGCATACCAATATCAAGACCAAGAACGGTACATTCCGAATGTGCTAAGCTATTAAATTAGAATTAATTTATTATTCAAAAAAGGTCGTCGAACTCGACGACCTTTTTTGAATAATAAACCTATTCAGCTATAGCCATTGGTTTATTCATCACTAATTTAATGTAATCAGTAACTTTCTTCTTAAGGTCTTTACGGTGTACGATAAAGTCTAAGAAACCGTGTTCTAATAAGAATTCAGAAGTTTGGAATCCTTCTGGTAATTCTTTTCCTGTGGTATCTCTAACTACACGAGGACCAGCAAAAGCAATTAAAGCTCCTGGTTCAGCGATATTGATATCTCCTAACATTGCAAAAGAAGCAGTAATACCACCTGTAGTTGGGTCAGTACATAATGAAATGTATGGTAATCCTTCTTTAGCTAAAACGCCAAGTTTAGCAGAAACTTTAGCCATCTGCATTAACGAGTGTGCAGCTTCCATCATACGAGCACCACCAGATTTAGAAATTACCATTACTGGTAATTTGTGTTGGGTAGCATAATCCACAGCACGAGCAATTTTTTCACCCATAACACTTCCCATAGATCCACCGATAAAAGCGAAATCCATACAAGCAACTACTAGTTCAACACCATTTGACATACCTACAGCGGTACGCACAGCATCTTTTAGTGCAGTTTTCTTTTGTGCAGCTTTTAAACGATCAGTATATTTCTTTTTATCCTCGAAATTCAAAGGATCTTTTGCAGTTATATTTTCGTTAAGTTCGGTAAACTCGTTATTATCAAATAAAATTTGGAAATACTCTTTACTTCCAATTCTAACATGATATCCGTCCTCTGGGCTTACCCAAAAGTTCTGCTCTAATTCTTTAGCTTCTATTACTTTTCCAGTCGGAGATTTGTACCAAAGTCCTTTGGGTACATCTTTCTTTTCTTCCGTAGGAGTGGTAATTCCTTTTTCTGTTCTTTTAAACCAAGTCATAGTAAAGGGGGTTAAATTAGTTTTGTCTTTATAAAACAACGAAGCAAAGTTACGACAACTTTGCTTCGGCTAAATTATAATTTGTTCGATAAGTTTACAATGTATTTACATTATTTAAATCTTCGAAAGCCTTTTTTAATCTTTCAACGAACGATTTTTCTCCTTCACGGACCCATTTACGGGGATCGTAATACTTTTTATTAGGTTCATTTGCACCTTCAGGGTTTCCAATTTGAGTCTTTAAATATTCTACTTTAGAAGTCATATAGTCTCGAATCCCATCGCAATAAGCAAATTGAAGATCAGTGTCAATATTCATTTTTACAGTACCGTAACTAATGGCTTCTCTAATTTCTTCTACAGTAGACCCAGAGCCTCCATGAAAAACAAAATCGATATGGTTTTCGTCTAATCCATGTTTCTTTGAAATGTATTCTTGAGAGTTTTTTAATATTTTAGGAGTCAACTTTACATTACCAGGCTTATAAACGCCATGAACATTCCCGAATGCAGCAGCAATAGTAAAGCGATGACTAATCTTACTTAATTCTTCGTAAGCATAGTTTACTTCTTCGGGTTGAGTGTATAGTTTCGAATCGTCAACATCTGTATTATCAACACCATCTTCTTCTCCTCCAGTGATCCCTAACTCAATTTCTAAAGTCATTCCTAGTTTATCCATACGAGCTAAGTATTCCTTGCAGATTGAAATGTTTTCTTCAATGGGTTCTTCAGAAAGATCAATCATATGTGAAGAGAATAAAGGCTTACCAGTTTGTTTATAGAATTCTTCACCAGCGTCTAGCATTCCATCGATCCATGGTAATAATTTCTTCGCACAATGATCGGTATGTAAGATAACAGGAACACCGTAGGCTTCAGCCATTAAATGTATGTGTTTTGCTCCGGCCACAGCTCCTACAATGGCAGCTTTTTGCCCTTCGTTAGATAACCCTTTCCCAGCATTAAATTGTGCTCCTCCATTAGAAAACTGAATAAAAACAGGGGAATTTAATTCAGCAGCGGTTTCTAATACAGCGTTAATAGAACTAGATCCAATAACATTTACGGCAGGCATAGCAAAGCCTTTTTCTTTAGCATATTTAAATAATGCTTGCACTTCGTCTCCTGTAACGACACCAGGTCTAATGTTGTGACTCATGAGTTTGAATTTTGTATCAAATTAAATTTAGGGAATTCTTTACAGAATACCCTATGAAAGGAAGGACGGCTTCTTGATTCAAAAATAAATAAAAAAGAGTGTTTATGTATCGGTATTTTAGAATCTTTACTTGGGTATAGTTTTAAGAAGTTAAGAATTCAGTAGTTATCAAGTTAAGATTTTTGTGCTATTTATTAATAAGTATAATTAATGTTCTGTCTTTATGTAATGATACTTGAGTAGACTTAACTTCTCTAACTTCCGTTAGTCTTTTGTTAATAGATTACAGTTTTGGCTCAAAAGCTCGTAAATTGAAATATGCTGTTAAATGTTTCT
>CALFUO010000105.1 GCA_937929895.1 uncultured Aquimarina sp. | reverse complement strand
TCAATATAATATAATCATTATTACAACTAAAAACAACTTAAGAACCCAGTAATAACAAGGAATAAGCCACTTTTTTACTTGAAGACTAGAATGTAAAAAAGAAAAGAAATCATCATAAATTAAAGTGTGAGTTTGCCCTGTGGCTATTGTTTTATCCCATGCTCTATTTTTACTGGCCAATTTTTAGGGGTACTCAAAAATTGGAAATTTCTGGGGTACCTGATTTAGGTTGGTCTGTTGTTAAAATTATTATTCCGTTCTCCATTGTAGTAGGTAGTATCATTATTGCTTATTTTTCATCTAAGAGTAAGAAGGAAATAGCACAAATGCTAAAAAAAACCTTTCAAATAGCTCTAGTACTAGGTGTGTCGAATTTGTGTCTTTGGGGTCTGATTATTTTTTCAAGATGGCTTTTAGGTATGTAGTTTGCTACAAAAAACTATTACCAATAATCTCCTTAAACTGATTCTTTAAATCCTGAGAAGCATCATAGACCATCTGTTCGGTAGTAGGGAAAGGTATAGCAACAACGTCTAATAAAGGTAAAAGATCATTGTTTAAGGCTCTGCGATCCCCTTCTCGCGAAGCATAGATGTGGTCGAAAACCACACCAGAATGTAACGGGAAGCTGTCTTTTGTTTTTTGGTTTACTAAATCATAAATCAAAACCCTAGCCGAAACATCTGCGGTTTTTAATTGTTGGAAACGGTGAAAGTGACATACGATCGTTTCTTTGGTGGTAATTTTAATTTCCTTCCCATGTTCGTCTTTTACACGATTACCTTCTTCATCTACCAGATATTCTTCATTTGTGATTTCTTTTTCAAAGGTACGATGCTCTTGTTGGATCCGTTCAGGAGAGATGCGGATGTCTTCAAAGTTGAGCTTTATTTCATAATCATAAGTCAAGTTGTTTTCACGTTCACAATGAAAAGAAGTCCAAAAACTATCATTATTAAATAAGTTAATATTTAAAATATCTGCTTCTAAAGCTCTTGGGATAATTTGATTCGTTCTGTTTTCAAGTGAAATAAAACAATAGATACGTCCTTTTTGATAACTCGATTCGAGTAAATCATTGGTGTTTTTATAATTACGAGCGTAAGATTCTAGATGCTTTAGTTGATCATAAACATTGCGATATTGTTCCTTATTATTAGCTTTATTATAGTTTTCTAGGGCAGAAGCATATAAAAAATCACAAAGTTGATTTTTCGTAGAAATGATATCATCTGTATAATCATTAAAGGAAATGTTTACTTTTTTAGACCCGAAATTCAAGGGTAAAATAGGACGTACCTTCCCTTGTCTTGATCTTAAGTTAATATAGGTGTGGTACATTTCTTCTAGATGGTTAGGATTGTTTTCCTTTTTTAAAGCAGTAATGTGATTTAAATCTCGTTGTGTAGCTTTTTCAAAGGCGTTTTGAAGTAGTGTGGCATATTCTAAAGATTTTTTACGATTCTTATTGCGAGATAATTTATCTAACGCTTTTTGAATCGTTAGATCATATTGCCCTCGATTTAAGCTCTTCTGAGTGTTTTTTACAGAAGTACAGCTCCAAAATAGGAGAGAAGTAAGGCTTAGATATAGTATAGTTTTGGTCATGTCTTCATAGTTTGTCAGGTGTATAAACCAAAATACATGCCATTACTTTAGCCTAGTTCTATTTATATGAAAAAAAGAAAATAAATACTGAAGCCAATGAAGTAAACGATACCTAAAAGGCTAAAAGTTCTTAACCATTTTTTAGGCTTTTTATCTTCGGGCATACTTTTACCTGTAATCACTAGATAATTGAGTATTGCAATAATGGGTGCGGTTAGAAAAGCAACGGTAGTAGCAAAATCTACAAGTGCTTTCATATTAGATATTCCAAATCTGATAAGCAATACTGATCCTAAGGCAACAAGTAGCATCCAAAATACAAATAGCTTTCTATTGTTCTGTAGTTTCGGGAATATCATTTTCGATGTAGGCACTAAAACTCTTGGAAAAGCATCTAAACAGGTTAGTGTTGTACTGAACATGGTAGTTAAAGCTGCGATTGCGATAATGTAATACGCCCAACTTCCAAGAGCATCGGTATATATTCTAATCAATTGTTTGGCAAAAGCACCACCACTAGAGGCTAAAGGAATCCCTGTTCCATAAATTGTTGTTGCTCCCAGCGCCAAAAACAAAAGCGCTAAAATCATAGTTCCCCAATAGCCAATTTTAAAATCGAATAAAGCAGCACTCAATGGAATTGCACTTTTCGAAGTTCTTGATTTTTCTTCGGACCATAACGAATGCCAAACAGAAACGTCTAAGGGTGCAGGCATCCAACCGATTAAAGTAATGAAGAATAAAATATGAGCATTCTCTTTAAATGAGAATATAGTTTTGTGTTCTTCTAAAGTTGTTGTGTCACTTGTTAAGGCTGCAACAAGCGCGACAATGGTGGTAACGGATAATAGTAGGATGATATATTTCATTCCTTTATCTAAAAAACTATAATTCCCTATTAAAAGTATCGTAGTGCAAATGCCTAGCAGTACGGTTACTATGATCCAGTTTGGAATATTCCAATTGAAGATTTCACTAATTAAACCGGCGGTTACAATACTAACTGCAGCTTGAATAATAAACATGGTTGTAATGGTAAAGATTCCGAAAAGGGAAATTGACCATGTGCCCAAAGATCGATACCCATGAATTAGACTGTTACCAGTACTAGCAACGTATCTAGGGGCAAATTCGAAAAAAGGATATTTTAAAAGATTTGCTATGATTACAGCCCAGGCCAATCCATAACCGAATTTAGCTCCAGCAGCAGTAGATTGTACTAAGTGCGAAACTCCAATAGCTGCACCAGCATACAATAACCCAGGGCCTAATTTTTTATACCAAGCTTGTGACATTTTTCAAATCTTTGGTTTTTACAGCGAAAATAGATAAAAAAGAACCCGATACAACTAAGTTTAGCTTAGTTGTACCGGGTAAGAAACTCTAAATAAAATATTTTTTGCACAGCCAAAAGGATTCAATACCTCAATGCTTACGTCGAAATTAAAGTTAATTTCTTTTGAATGTCGTTCGAGGGATTTTCCTTAGGTGGTTTATTGCTTTAAAATTACTTCAGAAGAAATCGTTTTATTTGCCTCTTTAAATTGAAGTAAGTAAGTTCCTTTTGGATATTGAGAAAGATTTATAGTGTTTTGGATTGCTTTTTGAGAATCTATAATTTTTCCAGAGAGATCGACGATCATAAAATCTTTGTTTATTAATTCATCTGAAATAGTAATGAAATCGGTAGTCGGATTTGGATAAAAGATAAATTTATTTTTAATTTCTGTGATGTCTGTAACAGATAACGTTAGTCTTTGGGTATCAATAATACTTTTGATTAAGTTACCACTAGTGGTTAAATCTCCGGACTTTAAGCCGTTGATTCCCTTTTGTAGGTTAATAATACTGGAAGATTCGTTTTTGTCTCCAACCGCCCAATTGGCGTGACTTATATAATTATCTTGCATAAACTGAATCCAATTTTCGGTTTCACTATTGTTAACACCTCCATTTCCATCAGCGCTTACGGTACCCCATTCGGTAACGAATAAGGGAGTTCCGTCCTTCATGGCTTGTCCAGCGCGCTCTCTTAAAAATTGTCCATGTGTTCCTGCGTAAAAGTGAAGTGTGTATGCAACATTGGGGTCAGAAATAGGGCTGTCTTTTACTTCGTTTACTTCTTGAGAATAGAATCCAGTACCTACAATAATTAAGTTGTCTGGGTCTTCTTTTCTAATGGCTTCTATTACTGTTTCCGCATAAGTTTTAATAGTGCTCCAAGATTGATTAACTGGTTCATTGTAGATTTCGTAAATGATGTGATCATTATGGCCATACTCTTTAGCTATTTCACCAAAGAAAGTTACAGCTTGGGAAGTGTAATTTTCTGCATCGTGAGAGTGCCAATCTACAATAACATAAATGTCATTTGCAATAGCAGCATCGATTACTTTTTTAATTTTAGCTTTTTGATTGGAGGGGTCTCCGATATACCCAGTAGTAGTTCCCCATGGAGGGTTTACTGCCATAGCAGCACGTACCAAACCAATTTCCCAGTCATTAGCAAGGAAGTCTACGGTTTCTGCATTATAAAAGTCAGAAACATCGCCGGCATTACTCCAAAATAGACTTAATCCAGCAAGACTGATTTTATCTCCATTTTGTGCGGTTACATGACTTCCGTTTACTTGAAGTCTTTTGTAGGTGGTTACAGGTTTTTGGGCAAAAAGGGTACTGCAGCAAATAACTGCAATTAATTTAAGGTTAGATAGTAGGGTTTTCATGGTTAAGTATTTAGGCACAATAACTCTGTTGTAGATAGTTTTATTGTCTTAAATTTTCTTTTACATCAATTTTAGGAGTTCTTTAAGAAAGGCAGAAATTATAGATTATTTTTGCAGTCAAAAAACAAAGCAAATGATTCTTACGGATACCCATACGCATTTATATAGTGAAGCTTTTAACGAAGATCGCAATGAAGTGATTCGAAGAGCAATCGATGCAGGAGTTTCGCGTTTTTTCATCCCTGCAATAGATTCAGAGTATACTGAATCTATGTATAGTTTGCAGAAAGATTTTCCTGAAAATGTATTCTTGATGATGGGGTTGCACCCAACCCATGTAAAGGAGAATTATAAGAAAGAACTAGAATATGTAAAGGAAGAATTGGACCGTCGTAAATTTTATGCAATAGGAGAGATTGGTATGGATTTGTATTGGGATAAAACTTTTAAGACCCAACAACAAGAAGCTTTTGCAACACAAATTGAGTGGGCGAAAGAAAGAAACCTACCTATTAATATACACTGTAGAGAAGCGTTCGATGAAGTATTCGAAGTCCTAGAACAATACAAAGGAGAAGACTTGTTTGGGGTTTTTCACTGTTTTACAGGAAATTTAGAACAAGCTCAGCAAGCGATCGATTATAATATGAAGTTAGGTATCGGTGGGGTAAGTACCTTTAAAAATGGAAAGATCGATAAGTTTTTAGCAGAAATACCACTTTCTAATATTGTATTAGAAACAGATGCTCCTTATTTGGCTCCGACCCCGTTTCGAGGAAAACGAAATGAATCTTCTTACTTGTTGCATGTAGCAGAAAAGCTAGCGGATATTTACGAGTTGCCTTTAGCCCAAATAGCAAACATTACTACAGAAAATTCGAAAGCAGTTTTTGGTATTTAGCAGTACAAAAAGCTATTTTTAAGAAGTGAAAAAAATACTTCTTATATACACAGGCGGCACTATTGGTATGCAAATTGATGCTAATACAGGAGCTTTAGTTCCTTTTTCTTTAGAAGGAATAATGTGCCAAATTCCAAAGGTATCTCAATTGAATATTGAAATGGATACCATTTCGATTACTTTACCAATCGATTCAGCCAATGCTTCGGATCAATTATGGAAAGAAATCGGATTACTTTTATATCAAAATAAAGAACAATTCGATGCTTTTTTGATCTTGCATGGTACTGATACGATGGCCTATTCTGCTACAGCATGTAGTTTCATGTTACAAGGTTTTGGAAAACCAATAGTTTTTACAGGGTCACAATTGCCTATTTCTGATCCAGAGACGGACGCCAAGGCGAATATTGTAGGAGCACTATCTTTATTAAAGGAAACAGCATTTAAGGAAGTAGGGATTTTCTTTAATGATAAACTATTTAGGGCTACACGCGCAACAAAAATTCATGGATCGGATTTCGATGGATTTGGAAGCCCTAATGGTATAGCACTAACCGAATATGAAATTGCATTAGAAAATACTACAAAAGACGTAGTACAATTCAATTATCAACCTAATTTTCTAACAGATGGAATTTTGGTCTTTTGTTGGCATCCTTTAGTTACGGAAAAGATGTTTGTATCAGTTTTTTCTGATAATCTTAAAGTTTTGATAATTAAAAGCTATGGCTCTGGGACTTTACCAACTTATCCTTGGATTCTTGCAATATTAAAAGAACAAATTGCGAAAGGATTAGTCGTAATTTTAAAATCTCAATGTTTTAGAGGGGGAGTTATTTCAGGAATTTATGAAACCAGTGCTCAATTAGAAAACGCAGGTATTTTGTATGCTAAAGATATGACTTTAGAAGCTGTTATTATTAAATCTGCATGGTTATTGAGTCAAAATATGAATGATTTGAAATTTGTAGCTGCTTTTTTTAAAGATTATTGTGGTGAATTAGGGTAAAAAAGGCATTTCTATTTTATAAAACGATTAAATTTTTATTTATTTGTTATCCTTAATAAAATGTTGATGTATTTTTGATTACCGCTAAATCGTTGTATTTGCAGGTAATTCATTTACTAATAAGGTAATAAACAAAATTTTAAACTTAAATTAAATCTTAAGACTTGAACTGATGAAAAAATTTTTTTCAATTTTAGCTATCGCAGGTGCAATGACGATCACAAACATTGCGAATGCTAACACAGCAGAAGCTGCTGTTGAAACTGCAGCCGTAGAAGTAGTACAAGAAGGAGCTGTAGTTAAAACATCTTTCCACCAGGAATTGAAAGACCGTTTTATCCAAGGGGGTCCAGAATTTATGGGGATTGTATTGATCTGTTTAATCTTAGGATTAGCGATCGCTATTGAAAGAATTGTCTTCTTAAATCTTTCTACTTCTAATACTAAGAAGTTACAAAAAAATGTAAGTGATGCACTTGCAGAAGGTGGTATAGATGCTGCTAAAGAAGTTTGTAAAAACACGAAAGGACCTGTTGCTTCTATCTACTACCAAGGTTTAGATAGAGCTGACGAAAGCATAGAATCTGCAGAAAAAGCAGTAGTTGCTTACGGAGGAGTACAAATGGGACAATTAGAGAAAAACGTTTCTTGGTTATCTTTATTTATTGCACTTGCACCGATGTTAGGTTTCATGGGTACGGTAATCGGTATGATCCAGGCATTCGATAAAATTCAGTCTGCAGGAGATATGGATCCATCATTAGTAGCAGGAGGTATTAAAGTTGCCTTATTAACAACAGTATTTGGACTTGTAGTTGCTATTATCCTACAAATCTTTTATAACTATATTGTAGCTAAGATCGATTCTATCGTAAACGATATGGAAGATGCTTCTATCTCTTTGATCGATTTATTAGTAGCTAACAAAAAGAAGTAATGGTTGCCTAAACTTTAACGCAGTTAAAGAAAAGTGTAATTTTTATAATACAAAATCGGCTTTAGGTCGGTTGTTTTAAAAAACTAGAAAACCATGAAAATTTCAAAAATAGTATCATATTTAGTACTAGCAGTTGGGTTGTTGTCAGGTGTTTTACTTTGGACAATGAGCAGTGGCTTAAGTGCATTAATTTTAGAAAATGGGGCTGAAGAGGCATTAGATTTACCTCTTTCGGAAACTATTCCTTATGTAAGTCCTTTATATAACGTAGCATTAGCTGTAATCGTTATACTATTAATTGTAACAGTTATTACTATTGTAAAAGGATTAATTTCTAATCCTTCGAGTCTAAAGAAGACTTTAATCGGTGTAGTGATTTTCGGTATCGTAGTAGCCATTGCTTATGTTACAGCAACAGGTGAAGATGTTACTTTGATTGATGGAACACAATATGGTGCAGGAACTGTTAAGTGGGTTGATGCTGGCTTAAAAGTATTCTACATTTTAATAGCGACTTCATTAGGAGCTATGGTTGTGTCAGGAGTTAAAAAATCAATTGGTAAATAATCGTTATGGCAAAAAGAGCAGCACCAGAAGTTAATGCCGGCTCGATGGCCGACATCGCATTCTTATTATTGATTTTCTTCTTAGTAACGACTACGATTGAATCTGATACAGGTATGAATCGTAAGTTACCACCGAAATTTGATGATAGAATTAAGCCACCAATTATTAAGCAAAAGAACTTATTTACAGTTGTAGTAAGTAAGGATAACCAACTTTTGGTTGAAGAAGAACCATTAGAGCTTAAAGATTTAAGAGAAGCTACAATCGCTTTCTTAGATAACAACGGTGATGGAAAATGTGCTTACTGTAAAGGAAAGAAATTAGAAGAGTTATCCGCTCATCCAAATAAGGCGGTAATCTCAGTTCAAAATAGCCGTGAGACAAATTATGCGTCTTACATCGCTATTCAGAATGAGTTAATTGCAGCTTATAATTTCTTGAGAAATAGAGAAGCACAACGTCTTTTTGGAGAATCGTATTTAAGTATCAACCAGAAATGGAAAGATGCCGAAGATGGTTCGCCAGAAAAAGAGGAATTTGAAAAGAAAAGAGACGAAATCAAGAAATTATATCCTGAGAAAATCTCTGAATCTGAGGCTAAAGAATAGTTGTTAACCTAAAAAGAAAAAAGATGTCAAAATTTAAAAAAGGTGGAGGTAAAGAGCTTCCTGCGATCTCTACAGCATCGCTTCCTGATATTGTATTCATGTTACTTTTCTTTTTCATGGTTGCAACGGTAATGCGTCAAAATACATTATTAATCGAGAACAAACTTCCATATGCCGATCAGGTAGAGAAGTTAGAAAAGAAAACTCCAATAATGTATATCTATGCAGGAAAGCCAGGGCCAGGATATAAGAAGTTTGGTACAGAAGCTAAAGTTCAGTTGAATGATAAGCTTGTAAACAGCGTAGCAGAAATACAAAATTTTGTTCAGGAGAACAGAAATAAAGTAGGTGAGACCAGAGTAGGTAAATTAATCGCAGCCCTAAAAGTGGATAAGAACACTAATATGGGATTAATTGGAGACGTAAAAGAGCAATTACGTGAGATTAACCAATTAAAGATTAATTATGCAACTTTAAACGGAGATCCTACTAAAAAGTAATTTCTCTTTTATTTAAAGATTTTAAAGACCGCCTATTAGGCGGTCTTTTTGTTTTATCATGTTAACATAATGTAATCTTTATGTTGCCTATTTGCATTATGGCGTAGCTCGGTATAGTTGTTGAGATTTTAAAATCACTATAACGTTGTAGTTTGGTTGCTACTTCGTTTCATTTTCTAATCTTAAAATAGAGATATACTATGGCTAAGCGAACAGCACCCGAAGTGAATGCAGG
>CALFUO010000104.1 GCA_937929895.1 uncultured Aquimarina sp. | reverse complement strand
CTTTAAAATTTTCACCCATTTAGGTGAATGTTCAAAAATATAGATTCTAAATCATCACCTTTTGGGGGATTACACCTAATTCATGAGTAAATAAAATCAAAAAAAAATTTTGATTTTATTGATACTCAACTAGATTCTCGAGTTAAAACGGTCGGTTATGATTATTCGCACTTATTTATGACTCGTATTTATACGTAAAAAAAACGTATTGAAAAATAGGCTTACCAACAATAGCCTGAAAGTGGGTAAGGGAACTAATGTCTTAATCTAACTAAAGGAGAAACAATAAACCATTTTGGTTACCAAAACTGGTATTGCCAAAAGAAAATGCAAAGCAAAAAAATTGCTTGCGGATTTTAGGGTAGTCTATAAAAAATGAAAATTCATGCTGAAAATCGCTAATTCTTTGTAATTTCATAAATAATGTAAATGGTAAAACTCATTTTAGTCATAAACAGCTGTTCTCGAGATTTTTATTTACTGTAATTTACGACAAAACCCTCGTATTTACAAGGGTTTCGAGTATTCTGAATATGCCTTAATCTCTCGTTGTTTTAGCATTTGTAATTTGAATTTATAGAATTAAAATGCGCTATTTAAAATTCAGAATTTTTCTTTTAGAATAAATTCAAACTTAAACTTCTATTAAAAAGGTTATTGAACTAAATCATAGGCTTGACTAGCAATCTCAGCCTCTTCGTCTGTTGGGATAACTAAAACTTTTACTCTAGAGGTATCTGATTGAATTTCTCTAACTTCGCTTGAACGTATCGCGTTCTTTTCTAGATTCAATTCAATACCTAAAAAATCTAAACCTTTACAAGTAAGACCCCTTACAATGTCAGAATTTTCTCCTACACCAGCAGTAAATACAATAGCATCTATCCCATTCATTATTGTGGCATAACTACCAATATATTTTTTTATGCGATAAGCAGCCATATCCAATGCTTCTTGGCATACTTTATTTCCGTTTTCTGCAGCATCTTCGATGTCTCTAAGATCACTAAATCCTGTAAGACCAATCATACCGCTTTCTTTGTTTAATAAAGTATCGGTTTGTTTAGTATCGTAACCTAGTTTTTGTTGTAAGAAGAAAATCGCAGAAGGGTCGATATCACCACATCTAGTTCCCATAATAAGACCATTTAAAGGAGCTAATCCCATAGATGTGTCAATACTTTTACCATCTTTAACAGCGGTAATACTGCAACCATTTCCAAGATGAATTGTAATGATGTTTTTAGAGTTTTCTGCCCCTAAATACTCAATAGCACGTTCACTTACATATTTATGTGAAGTTCCGTGGAAACCATAAGCTCTAATGTTATGCTCTTCTAAGAACTCAGATTTAATTGCATATTTGTAAGCTTCTAAAGGTAAAGTTTGGTGGAAAGCAGTATCGAAAACAGCAACTTGTTTTGCATTGCTAAAAATTACCTCAGCGACTTCAATTCCTTGTAAGTTTGCAGGGTTGTGTAATGGTGCCAAACCAAAAAGGTTTTCAATTTCTTTTTTAATCTTAGAAGTAATTTCTACGGTGTCCGAAAAAGAACTTCCTCCGTGAACTACACGGTGTCCCACAGCAGAAATATCATCTGTAGAACCGATTACTCCGATTTCTGAATTTAAAAGATATTCAGAAACTACCAATTCTAAACCAATTTTGTGATCAGGAATATTGGTTGTTTTACTGTATTTTTCTCCTGCCTTTTTATAAGTGATTTGGGCTTCTTCTTGTCCAATACGTTCTACTAACCCAGAACATAATACTTTCTTCGAAGGCATTTCGAATAACTGGAATTTGATAGAAGAACTACCAGAGTTAATTACTAATATTTGCATGTTGTAATACGTAGGTTTTTAAAATTCTTGAGCTTGAATGGCTGTAATTATTACTGTATTGTAAACGTCGTCAACGGTACATCCGCGACTTAAATCATTCACAGGTTTGTTTAATCCTTGTAACATTGGACCAATAGCAATAGCTCCGGTCTCTCTTTGTACTGCTTTGTAGGTGTTATTACCTGTATTTAGATCAGGGAAAATAAGTACACTGGCTTGTCCTGCAACTTCAGAGTCAGGTAATTTACTTTTACCGACATTCATATCTACAGCAGCATCATATTGTATAGGTCCTTCTACTTTAAGGTCTGGACGTTTTTCTTTTATAATTTTAGTTGCTTCTCTTACCTTGTCTACATCTGCACCTTTACCAGAAGAACCTGATGAGTATGAAAGCATGGCAACTTTAGGCTCAATACCAAAATCGTTAGCTGTATCGGCCGAAGCTATTGCAATTTCAGCTAATTGTTCTGCATTAGGGTTTGGATTAATAGCACAATCTCCAAATACAGAAACACGATCTTCTAGACACATAAAGAATACCGAAGAAACGACTGAGGCTGTTGGTTTTGTTTTAATAAATTGTAAAGCAGGTCGAATGGTATGTTGCGTTGTGTTTACAGCCCCAGATACCATTCCATCAGCGTGGCCTTTATAGATCATCATCGTACCGAAATAGGAAACATCTCTCATAAAATCACGAGCCATATCCATATTTACATTTTTATGTTTACGTAACTCGTAAAAAGTCGTTACATAATCTTCAAAATATTCGAATTGAACAGGATCAATAATCTCTGTTTTTGCGATATTGGTTAGGATACCAAGTTTAGAAGCTTTTAACTTTATTTTTTCAGGATCTCCAATTAAAGTAATATCAACTACATCAGCATTAATCAATCTAGAGGCAGCACGTAAAACACGTTCGTCGTAACCTTCGGGTAATACGATACGTTTTTTAGAAGTTTTTGCACGTTTTAATAAATTGTATTGAAACATTCTCGGAGTCAACAATGTATTTTCGTGAGTGATTAAACGTTCTGCTAAACGATCCGTATTTACATGTTTTTCGAAAGTTGCAATAGAGGTGTTTATCTTTTGCGTATTATCAGCATAAATCTTAGAGTTTATATTTCCGATTTTATTGGTAACTTCGAAAGTACCTCCATCAACAGAAACAACAGGTAGATTTAAATTCACACCTTCTATAAGTTTCATAATACTGGTCTCAGGGATAATTCCGCCAGTTAATACGATTCCCGAAATTTTAGGGTAGTTAGAAGAAGCACTTGCTTGTAATGCACCAAGGATAATATCCGAACGATCACCAGGGGTTACGACTAAGCTATTATCCTTTAAATGATTTAGGTAGTTATGTAATTGCATAGCACCAACACCAAAATTTCCAGCAAGGTTATTTAAGAAGTCTTCACCAAAAAGGACTTTTCCATCTAGATATTCGCTGATTTCCCTTACAGTAGGACTTTTTAGTGTTTTAATTTCTGGGATAACAATAGTTTCAACCTTGTCTCCAAATAAGAAGTCTAATTTATCTTGAACAGCATCTAGGCTGTTTTCTGCTACTTTGTTTACAACTACAGCTGAAACTTCAACATCTTTACTTTTAAAAGTATCGTAAGCTAATTTCGTTTTTCTAGTAACCTCATTAGCCTTTTTCTGGTAACCATTAGACACTACAATAGCAGGAATACCAAAATTTTTACAGATAAGAACATTAATGTCAAATTCGATAATACTATGCTCATCCGAAAAGTCAGTACCTTCGACTACAATAAAGTCAAAGCGTTCTTCTAGGTGTTTAAATTTTTCAATAAGAGTATCGAAAACTTCCCCTTCTTTACCATCGTTGTATTTGGTTAAAACTTCCGAACGAGTGAACCCATAAGCCTCTTCTTGGGTAATATCTAATTCGAAATGAGTTAATACCGTGTTGATGTGATTATCAACTTCTCCTTCTTCTAGGTCGTCTATAATAGGTCTAAAATACCCTACCCTTGGATTTCTTCCCAAAAAGGTACGCATTAGTCCCAAAACGACAATCGATTTACCGCTATTAGATTCACCTGTAGCGATATACAGTCCTTTGTTCATCACTTCTTATTTGTTTACAAAATTAGGGAATAGGTAAAAGCGGTACTCTTTTTTCTTTAAGATAATATGATATTTATTATTTAGAATTATTTAAAACTATTCAAAAAAAAGAAGTGAAAACTGAAAGATTGATAGTATTTAAATTCACACAGGGATTACTATATTTGCGGTTCAATTTTAAAATAGGTTATTCCTTAAATAGATCGTTAAAAACAGCGATATTCGCTTAAGAAATTACCATTAAAAAATACAAGAACGTGAAGATTTCATACAATTGGTTAAAGCAATTCGTAAACCTTGACTGGGAGGCAGAAAAAGCAGGCGAATTACTGACAGATTTAGGATTAGAGGTAGAAGGAATTCAAGCTTTCGAAAGTATTAAAGGAGGTCTTAAAGGAGTCGTTGTAGGTCATGTTTTAGAAAGGAAACAACACGAGAATGCTGATAAATTAAGTGTTACTAAAGTAGATTTAGGCAACGGGGAGCCTGTTCAAATTGTATGTGGAGCTCCGAATGTAGCTGCTGGTCAAAAGGTTGCAGTTGCAACAATAGGAGCAGAATTATTTACGGCAGTAGGAGAATCTTTTAAGATAAAAAAGGGAAAAATCCGTGGAGAAGAAAGTTTCGGGATGATTTGTGCTGAAGACGAATTAGGTCTAGGTGAAAGTCACGATGGAATTATGGTGTTAGATGAAGATATCAAAGTCGGTACTCCATTAGCCGAAGTCTTTAATGTTGAAAATGACTTGGTTTTTGAAATAGGCTTGACACCAAACCGCGCAGATGCAATGAGTCACTTCGGTACAGCTCGTGATCTAAAAGCAGGGTTGTTACAGCAAGGTGTTAATTTGGAATTGATTAGTCCTTCGGTAAGTAGTTTTCACGTGGACTCTCGTACACTTAAAATTGATATCGAAGTTGCAGATTACGATTTAACTCCAAGATATTGTGGGGTTACATTGACTGGAGTTAAGGTTGAGGAATCTCCTGAATGGATTAAAAATAGATTGAAAGCAATTGGTTTAACTCCTAAAAATAACGTAGTAGATATTACAAATTACGTTATGCATGAATTAGGACAACCATTACATGCTTTTGATGCTACAGCTATAAAGACAGGAAAAGTAGAAGTGAAAACTGCAGTTGCTGGAACAAAATTTATTACCCTAGATGATGTAGAGCGTGAATTACACGAAGATGATATTGTAATTTGTGATGGCAATACGCCGATGTGTATAGCTGGTGTTCTTGGAGGGGCAACATCAGGAGTAAATGCGAGTACAACCCAAATCTTTTTAGAAAGTGCTTATTTTAACCCTGTAAGTATCCGCAAAACAGCTAAGCGTCATGGATTAAATACAGATGCTTCTTTCCGTTTCGAAAGAGGAATCGATCCTAATCATACAAAATATGCTTTAAAGCGTGCAGCTTTATTGATTCAAGAGATCGCTGGTGGAACTTTAGCAAGTGACATATTAGATTTATATCCTAAAAAGATAGAAGACTTTCAAGTATTTCTTTCGTTTGAAAATACAGCAAAATTAATAGGAGAGGAATTACCTCGTGAGACAATCAAAAACATCTTGACCTCACTTGAAATCAAAGTTAATAGCTTTACCGAAAAGGGATTAGGGTTAACCGTACCTGCATATCGTAATGATGTACAACGAGAAGCAGATGTTATCGAAGAAATTTTACGTGTCTATGGTTATAACAATGTTGGGTTTACTTCTAAGTTAAACGCTTCTATTGCTGCAGTGAATAGGGTAGAGGATTACCAAATTCAAAATAAAATTGCAGATCAATTAGTAGGTCAGGGGTTTAACGAGATTATGGCAAATTCTCTTACTAGTCCTAAGTACATTGAGCTGGTAGAAGAATTAAAAGAAGAAGCTAACGTTTCTATGTTGAATCCATTAAGTGCTGACCTTTCAGTGATGCGTCAGTCATTACTATTTTCAGGATTAGAGGCTGTAAGTTTTAATATCAACAGAAAGAGTTCGGATTTAAAATTATTTGAATTCGGAAAAACATATCACAAGAAAGAAGAAGGGAATATAGAAAAGAAGCACTTAAGTGTTTTTGTTACAGGAAATCAATCTCCAGAATCTTGGGCAGTAGGTTCTGTGACAAGCAGTTTCTTTTATCTAAAAGGGGTTATAAATGGCGTATTTGCTCGTTTAGGAATCAAGAATCTAAAAGAAGCTCCCGTAGAATCATCTGTTTTTTCTGAAGGATTAGTATTACAACAAGGAAATAAAGTTTTAGTAGAATTCGGAGTGGTGAATCCTAAAATAGCGAAGTCTTTTGGTATCGGTCAACCCATTTTATTTGCAGATTTCCAGTGGGAAGCAATCGTAGGACAATTAAAAGGGAAGAATATTTCTGTTACCGATATTCCAAAGCATCAGGCAGTACGTCGTGATTTTGCGTTATTATTAGATACTAAAGTAAGCTACAAGCAGATCCATGAAATGGCTTTAAAGAATGAAAAGAAGCTTTTAAAATCTGTAAATCTTTTCGATGTTTACGAAGGTGATAAATTACCGGAAGGGAAGAAATCTTATGCTGTAAGCTTTACGTTTCAAGACGCTCATAAAACGTTAACGGATAAGCAGGTTGATAAAATTATGAATAAACTTCAACAAAGTTTTGAAAATGAATTTGGAGCTGAATTGAGATAAATTTCTTTAGAAATATCTCTAAAATATTTAAAAAAATATTTTCAGAATCCTTGTATATGTAATTTGAACCTTGTTAAGGAATCACGAGGCTCCTCGTCATGGCAGAATTAAAAACATACAATAATATTTCATTTTCAATATGCTACATCAATAGTATAATATTTTGTAATTCAATACGTTTGAATACTTTGTGAATAATCAATAGTACGGTTCGAAATTTCGAGTGTGCCACGCTAACTATGTGTGAGATGGAGGTAGGTCCTCCGCAGAGG
>CALFUO010000103.1 GCA_937929895.1 uncultured Aquimarina sp. | reverse complement strand
GTAGCTACTACTGCTATGCTATTTTTTTTCTGATTTGTAAAATTCCAAAAATCATCTTTTTCTTTTAAGGTAAATTCAAATAAGAACTGGAATTACTTAAATTTATATAATAATCAAAACACTCCTGTAAACTTAAAAATTTTACAGGAGTGTTTTGATTCTAAAAAAACCAACAGGCTTTGACTATCCTCCGTTTTTTTTTGCTATTCATACAAATATCGAGCGTAATCAAACTTCTTCACTACGTTTCTGTTTTTCTTGCGCATCTACCACAGCAACAGCTGTCATATTTACCATTTCATCGACCGTAGCTCCTAATTGTAATACATGAACTGGTTTATCCATCCCCATTAAAATAGGTCCAATTGAAGAAGCTTTGTTTAGCTCTTTCAATAATTTATACGTAGCATTGGCAGCATCTAGACTTGGAAAAACTAAAGCATTCACCTTTTTATCTACGAGCTTAGAAAACAAGAAACGTTCTTTCAACATATCATTATTCAAAGCAAAGTCTGTTTGTATTGGGCCATCGACACATAAATCTGGTTGCGCTTTATGTAAAAATTCTACACATCGATCTATTTTAGTAGCGTTGATATGTTTAGACCCTCCAAAATTCGCATAAGACGTCATTGCAATCACTGGTTCTAAGCCAAACATCTTTATCGTCTGGGCTGTCAATTGAGTAATTTTTGCCAAAGTCTTAGAATCTGGTTCTATATTAATAGAAGTATCTGCAATAAACAATGGACCATAGTCTGAAACCATTAAATTCGTTGCAGCTGCTCTTTTTACTCCTTTTTCTAACCCGACTAATTCTAAAATGGGTTTAATCGTAGTACTGTAACTTCTAGAATAGCCCGAAAGCAATGCATCTGCATCACCCGTATTTACCATCATGGCCCCGAAATAGTTTCTATCGCGCATCAAACTTTCTGCATCGTTTAGAGTCACCCCTTTACGCTTTCTTTCCACCCAATAATGAGTTGCATATTTTGTTTTACGAGGTTTCTCTTCTCTTGATTTCGGATCAATAATTTCTATTTCTGAAAGATCGAATTTTATTTGCTCTGCAATTTCAGAAATCACTTCTCTCCTACCTAGTAATACAGGTTGAGCCAGACCTTCTTCTTGCGCTATTTGTGCTGCTTTCAATACCTGAATTTCTTCTCCTTCTGCATACACCACACGCTTAGGATCTTGACGCGCTCGATCACGAAGTAAATTCAATAATTTATTATTATCTCCTAGACGACTTAGTAGATTCTGCTTGTATTCATCCCAATTCTCTATAGCTTGCTGCGCTACCCCACTTTCTATTGCGGCTTTGGCTACTGCTACTGGGATTTCTCCAATTAATCGAGGATCAAAAGGCTTAGGAATTATATAATCTCTTCCAAAAGTTAATTTCGTTTTATTGTAAGCGATATTAACTTGTTCCGGCACAGGTTCTTTTGCTAATGCTGCAATAGCAAGTGTAGCTGCTTTTTTCATTTCTTCGTTGATAGCCGTTGCTCTAACGTCTAATGCTCCTCGAAAAATGAACGGAAACCCCAAAACATTATTCACCTGATTAGGATGATCACTTCGTCCTGTGGCCATTATAATATCTTCACGAGTCGCTACTGCAATATCGTATTTAACTTCTGGGTTCGGGTTTGCCATTGCAAAAACAATTGGATCATTTGCCATGGACAACAACATCTCGGGTGTTACAATATCTGCCATCGAAAGCCCTATAAATACATCTGCACCCCTCATTGCATCTTCTAAAGTATATAAATCTCGATCCGTTGCAAATTCTGACTTTTGTGATGTTAGGTTATCTCTATCTTTTCGAATAACCCCCTTACTATCCGTCATTACAATATTCTCTGGTTGAGCACCAAAAGATTTATATAAACGCGTACAAGATATTGCTGCGGCTCCTGCACCACTTACTACGATGTGCACATCTTCTATTTTTTTCCCCACAAGCTCACATGCGTTCAACAACGCTGCTGCCGAAATAATAGCCGTACCATGCTGATCGTCGTGCATTACGGGTATCGATAAATCTTCTTTTAAGCGACGTTCAATTTCAAAAGCTTCTGGCGCTTTGATATCTTCCAAATTAATTCCACCAAAAGTAGGAGCTATATTTTTTACTGTCTGAATAAATTCATCTACATTTTTAGTATCAACTTCAATGTCGAATACATCGATATCTGCAAATATTTTAAACAACAATCCTTTACCCTCCATTACAGGTTTAGAAGCAATTGCACCTATATCTCCTAAACCTAAAACGGCAGTTCCATTAGATATTACAGCGACTAGATTACCTTTGGTTGTGTATTTATAAGCATCATTTGCATTTTTTTCAATCTCTAAACAGGGCTCTGCTACTCCCGGAGAATATGCTAATGCTAAATCTCGTTGCGTTGCATATTTTTTGGTAGGTACTATTTTTATCTTACCTGGCGTAGGTTTCTCGTGATAATCTAATGCCTCTTGTTTTTTTTTGTCAGTACTCATAGATACCTAAAATTTATAGTTACTTAGTATTTAGATTAATCTAAAATAGAATTTATAATTGACCTCGGATAACTAAAAATTAGAGAATTTCAATTACCATCAGTGATTTACGAAGTCTTCGAAATCGACTCTTCTTTTAAATAAAAAAATTTGATAATTGTAATATGACTAATCAGAAATTAAAGAGTCTCCAAAAAAGAAATAGAAAATAGAACTCAACAAAATCAGCAAGCCCTAATTATTTTGGGTTTGAAATGTAACCGACTATAATTAACAAAGAAATAAGTTTCCTCGATGTAAGCATGCGAGGTATTTGTTAAAATTTCATTTCTTCTATGAAAACCTTAGATTTTCAAAATTTCCTCTTCGTACGATGCTAACATCTGGGAATTAGACTCTCAGAGATTAAAATTAAGAATTCAACAAATCTGTATATACTATTTTCATTCTATTGATTGTTTCTCTTATTACAGTTGTATTGACAGAACTGTACCCCATGACCAATCCATTTTTTTGTTCTCCAGCTATAAAGCACTTTGAATATGGATGTGTTATAACACCTTTATTTGAAAAGTGATTAGAGATATCCACATCGTTAATTTCGGTATTTAATTGACCAATAAAATGCAACCCTGTATTTTTAGAATTAATTTCAATTTCATTATCAAAAGCCCTTCTAAAGTGTTCCAAAAAGGAAGCTTTTCGCTCTATGCTAGCTTCTATAACACTTCGTAAATGTTGATTTAAATAGCCTTTTTCAATAAATGTGCTTAAAATATTTTGAGTAGCAGGAGATACAAAACGATTTGATTGTTGATAAAGCCCTATTATGGTATCCAGAAGGTAGTAAGGAACAATCATATATCCTAATCGAATAGATGGATGTAATAATTTATTGAAGGTTCCTGAATATATTGTCCTCTGTTGGTTGTCCAAACTATAAATCGATGGAATGGGGTTTCCCCAATTACTAAATTCATGATCATAATCATCTTCAATAATAAATGCTTTTTTTTTATTCGCCCAATTTAAAAGTTTTACTCTTCTTTTCAATGTCATTCGAATCCCTACAGGATATTGATTAGAAGGTGTCGTGTAAATAAGTTTGGGAGCCTTGCTAGTTACATTATCTATAGAGATTCCTTCATCATCAATTTCCGACTGGTAAATTTTGGCTCTTAGACTTTTAAATAAATTATAGACTAAAGGATTAGTAGGATTTTCTAATATAACCTCATTGTTTTTATCAATTAGCGCATCCCCTATTAAAGATAAAGAGTGTAGGGCTCCTGTGGTAATAATTATCTGATCGGGAGAACAATAAATATTACGATATAATTTTAGATAACTTGCTACATTTTCTCGTAATACACTTAACCCTCTTGGGTCCGAATAAGAAAGCTGAGAGAATCTTACCGTTCTCCAGTAATCTCCAGATAATTTTTTCCATTTGTTAACTGGGAAAATATCTAATGGAGGTAACCCTGGTCTAAAGGCTATTCCTGAATTAGATTTCGGATCAATTATTTGCACTCCTTTTTTTAAAACAGCTCCTCTTTTTGAAATTTTGGGGTATTTTTTACCCGTACCTTCAACTTCATATATATCATGAAGATTTTTTTCTTTTTTAAGTGTAGATATGTAATAACCCGAACCAGGAATAGCATTTATTAATTTCTCTAATACTAATAAATCATAAGCTTTTAAAACTGTACTTCTTGAAATTCCTATATCCTTAGCAAGTACTCTTGTAGGAGGTAACTTTAATCCCGATGTAAGTGTTTTATTTAATATAGCTTTTTTAAGAGACTCGTAAAGAATCACATAGACACTTTTACACCTTTCCTTATTTCCAAAACCGTTACTATGCAATACATTTTTTATATTAAAACTCATAATTGGTATGCTATATATTTTAAAATTGGTATACATCAGGAAGCTATTTCTTTCCCTAAATTTATGATCAGTTAGTCTAAAATAAAGATTTAACCAATACAAATTAAAGCCAAATTTATGGAGAGATTAACAATTCTATTATTGATGTTTTGTATTTTTTTTGGATGCACCTCTATAAAAAAAGTAGATTTTGAAACACCAATAAATACGCATTCTAGACCTATAACATATCAAGAAAAGAAGACTTTTAAACTCGAAAGTTTAGGCGTTTTTGCTAGTAATGAATTCGATGGAGCTCGATTAAGTGGGTTTAAAAAACTAAATGATAGTACCGCCTTAGCAATTATAAACCCAGAGAACCAACCTATAAACCGAGCAGCCTATTACGCATTTAAAATATGGTCTAGTTTCGATAAGCCATTCTATATTAAATTTAGATATCCTCAAAACATAAAGCATCGATACGTTCCAAAATTATATAAGAACGGTGTGTGGCAAGAAATTGATACTAGCCATATTTTTAATGTAGATAAATCGGTTACCATTAAAGTAGCATTAGATGATACACCATTAGTGGTTGCTGCTCAGGAAATAGTAAGCTATAAAGACACAAAAGAGTGGGTAAATAAACTCATAGAGAACAAAACATATGTTAATTTAAAATACTACGGTAAATCAATTTTAGGTAGAGAGCTACCTGTATTAAATATTACCCAAGGAGACCCTAAAGGAAAAGATGTTGTGGTATTGTTTACTAGACAACATCCACCAGAACTCACTGGCTTTTTCGCTTATCAATATTTCTTAGAAACTATTCTTAATGATTCATCACTATCGAAAGACTTTCTTGATAAATACAATGTTTTAGCTTTTCCTATACTAAATCCAGACGGTGTTGACTTGGGGCATTGGCGACATAATGTAGGGGGTGTAGATATGAATAGGGATTGGTCAGAATACAATCAACCAGAAGTAAAGCAAACAGTAAAATATATTACACGTGTATTAAAGAAGTATAAGTCTAAAATTGTATTAGGTATAGATTTTCATTCTACTTACAAAGACGTTTTCTATACTAATAGTATTAAAAAAACAACAAGCCTCCCCTACTTTACCAAAGATTGGTTTAAAGCATTAGAGGAAAACATTCCAAATTACAAGGTTAATGAAGCTTTGGGAAATAGTAAGAAACCCGTTTCTAAAGGATGGTTTTTACATGGTCACAACGCCGTTGGTATTACTTACGAAATGGGAGATAACACTCCCAAAGAAAGAATAAAAACAATTGGTAAAGTGGCTGCCGAAGAGATGATGAAGATTTTAACTAACTAGAAGTATTAACAATAACTATTACAAAGTATGAAGAAAAAACTATGGATTTCAATACTGACAATAATATGTTGTAGTGTATTTACCCATGCACAAAAAACTATTACAGGAACAGTAAAAGATAACAGCGGCATAACTTTGCCCGGAGTAAATATTTTGGTACAAGGGACATCTATAGGGACATCAACAGATTTTGATGGTAACTTTAGTTTAGACTTATCAGAGGGAGCTGTTCTTGTCTTTACCTATGTAGGGTACAAGGAACAGACAATTACCATTAGTAGTCAAGCAAAAATTAATATTACTTTAGAAGAAGATGCTAATAGCTTAAAGGAAGTTGTGATTACAGCACAAGGAATAAAAAAATCTAAAAAAGCATTAGGGTATGCTATTACAAAAGTAGATTCAAAGGACATCGAAAAACGTCCCGAAGCAGATTTAGCAAGAACACTTCAAGGCAAAATAGCAGGGGTTACAATCTCTCAAGCAGATGGTCAAACAGGTTCTTCCTCTCCTATTAGAATACGAGGTAGTATATCTTTAACACAATCAAACGAACCATTAATTGTAGTAAATAATGTTCCCTTTAATGGTATACTTAGCGATATAGATCCTAATGACATCAAAAGTATGAACATCCTTAAAGGTTTCAATGCAGCTGTACTTTATGGTAGTGCAGGTAGAAATGGTGTTATCTTAATACAGACAAAAAGTGGTAGCGCAACTCGCGGAGAAAGTAAAACCACAGCTTCTTTTTCATCTACAACCTATGTGAATACCGTTTCACAGTTGCCAGAATATCAAAATTCATTCGGACAAGGGCAAGAAGGAAATTTTCTTCCGACATTTTTATCAGTATGGGGACCATCCTTTAATGAGTTAGACGAAGTGGTGCATCCCTACGCTAGTTTAAGTGATGTTTTTCCTGAGTTCGATGGTGCTACAGTACCTTATGAAGCCAAGAAGAATAATGTTAAGAATGTATTTGAACAAGGACTAGGAAACATTTATTCGTTCAACATAGCAACATCACAAGAAAAGTTAGCCTATAGTCTTTCCGTAGGTTATACCGATGAAAAAGGAATTTTAGCCAATAACGACTTAAAGCGCTTTAATATCGGATTAGGAGGAAATGCACAAATCAATGATCGATTAAATTTGTCATCTACTCTTAATTATTCTACACGTAAAGTACGAAGAGTGCAATCACAAGCAATTTTTAGACGTCTATTTTATTTGCCAAGAAATATAGATTTAACAGAATTACCTTACCAAAATCCATTGACAGGAGAATCTGTTTACTACAGAAATGAAACCAATCCTCTTTGGATACTTCATAACGCAGGAGTAGAGGATGATGTAGTAAGGATATTTGGAACAGTGAGTGCCAACTACAAACTGAATGATGATTTCAATGCAACCTATAGGGTTGGGTACAATAGCGAACAATTAGACATTTTTGATTATTCAAATAGAGGAGGTTTTAGCAATGATGTTTTTAGAACTGGTTATCTGAATATTGATTACAGAAAGGAAGTAGTGGTAGATCAAACAGCCCTTTTAGGATATAACAAAGCCTTAACCAAAGACATTGACCTAGAAGCACAAGTAGGTATAAATTCAAGAATAACCTCAATAAAGAGATTATCGTCAACTTCACAAGGGCAAATAAATTATGGTTTTTTAAGACCCAATAACTTTAGCTCCTCTCAAGCTAGATTTAGTACAGAAGACGAAAACTTAGCTGGTGTTTTTGGTCAGTTTCAATTTGATTATAAAAGTTTTTTATTTGCTACATTATCGGGAAGAAATGATTGGGGAAGTACTGTAGAAGAGACTAATCGATCCTTGTTTTATCCAGGAGCATCACTATCTTTTATTCCAACCACAGCTTTTGATTTTGGCGGTGATATTATCAATTACTTAAAAATTAGAGGAGCCTATGCAACTTCTTCCGGCTACCCAGAGGCCTATCGCACAAGAAACACAATTGTTATAGACCCAAATAGGTTTGCTTCATCAGATGGCAGTCTACCTGTAACCAATAGATTTAATAATACTTTTGCTAATCGAGACTTAAAGCCAGAATTACACAGAGAATTTGAAATCGGTATTGAAACAAAGTTATTAAATAATAGAGTAACATTAGAAACATCTTTATATAAAAGAATATCAGAAGATCAAATAGTAGCTTCTCCACTTTCTTTATCTACAGGCTTTGACAGACAATTTATAAACTTAGGTCGAGTAGATAATAAAGGGATTGAAGTAGATTTAGGAATTGACATTTTTAAAAATGAAAACTTTAGTTGGAATCTCCGCAACATTTTCACAGCTGACGAATCTTTAGTTGTAGAAACAACGGATACAGGAGCTAATATTAGGCTTAATCCAGATGCCGATCGATGGGCTGTCGAAGGAAAACCTATTAACGCAATTATCGGAAGTTATGCATTAAGAGATGACGAAGGTAATCTGTTAATAAGTGGAAACGGGTCTAGTACACGAGTTGGTGAAGTCATTTCGAGTGAAGATATTGGTTTAGCCCCTAGAGTTATAGGTGATCCTAACCCCGATTGGAGGTTGACTACCATCAATAGCATTAGTTATAAAAATTTTACATTCGGAGCGCAAATAGAATATAGACATGGAGGAGATATCTCTTCCAGATCTATCGAAAACATCTTAGAACGTGGGGTTACAAGGGATACAGAAAACAGAAATGGATCTTTTGTTATTCCTGGTGTTTTAGCAGATAATGAAACAGGAGAGCTTCTTTTAGATGCGAATGGTAATAAAATACCCAATAACATCCAGTTAAATGGTTTAAGAACGGTGTTCTCTAACTACTACAATGCCAATGATCAAAGTCTGTGGGATGCTTCAGTTTTTAGACTTCGCGAAATTTCTATAGGTTATACATTAGGAACAAAAGATTTAAAACTTCCTTTTGAAAAAATTGATTTCAGCTTAACAGGGAGAAACCTATGGTATATCGCCCCAAATTTCCCTAAATATGTCAATTATGATCCTGAAACTGACGGAGGTCTAGGACGAAATAATGTACCATCCACTAAACGCTTTGCTTTAGGTTTAACAGTGACATTCTAATTTAAAAAGTAAGAATCATGAAAAGAACAATAAAATATATAGGTACAAGCTTAGTTACGATCATGTTACTTTTAGCATGCGAAGTTACCAATTTTGATTTGCAAGATGATCCTAATTTTCTTAAACCTGAAGACTCAGACCCAGAACTCTTACTAAATGAAGTACAGTTTCTATTTCACAAAGTGATAGAAGATTTAGTAATTAACACAGATGATATAATGCGCTACGAAGCTATGACTGATAGCTATGGAGATACAGTAGCCCCCGATGTACTAAATTTAGCTTGGGAAAGGTTTTATGAGGCACTATTAATTTCTAGGACTATTGATAATTTGGCAGAGTCTAATACCAATCTTTCGTTTCACAATGCCATTAATAAACTGTTAATGGGGTATCTAACAGTGACACTTGTAGATTATAATGGAAAAATTCCTTACTCTCAAGCATCTAACCCTGAGAAATTTCCTAGTGCAAAATTAGATGAAGGAACAGCGTTGTATAGATCCGTTTTCACAGATATTAACCAAGCAATTGCAGATATTAATGCTTCGACCTCAGACGTATCTTTAGATTTGTTTTATGATAATGATAAAGACCATTGGATTGCTTTTGCCAATTCGCTTAAATTGAGATTATTGGTTCAATCTAGAATGGCTAGCGATGTTTTAGGAATAACCAATGTTAAAGAAGAAATAAATACCCTATTGAAAGCGAATTTAATTGATGACGTTTCAGAAGATTTTCAATACACTTATGCGGCAGTAGACCAACCAGAAAGTAGGCATCCATATTATTTACGAAGCTACATCACTGGGGCTACAGAGTATGCGAGTAACTATTTTATGTGGCTGTTAAAAGACTCTAAATCGATTAGAGATCCTAGAATTCGATATTACTTATACAGACAGTCTAATATTGACCCTTTTAGCGGCCCACCTTATTTGGCTTGTCAAGGAGATCCTGAGGTTGATTTTTGTTATGTTGGAGATCATTATTGGGGATTTGATCACGGAGAAACCCGTACAGGGCGTGGGGATAATGTATTGAGAACGGTATATGGTATTTATCCAGGAGGAGGCACATTTGATGAAGATCAATTTATAGGTGCTCCGAATACATCCAATACAGGAGGCTCTGGTATATTACCTATTCTTACTACATCTTACATTAAATTTTTATCAGCAGAGGCTGCCTTAAAATTGGATACGGATGGTGATCCAGCAACTTTGTTAGAAGAATCTATTAGAGCTTCAATGACTAAAGTCTTAAACTATGGAGGTGTAACTTCTACTTTAGCCACCTCTCAATCAGATGTAGATGATTATGTAACAGAAGTACTAACTAATTATAATAATGCTACTTCAGACGATGAACGGTTAGACATCATAATAACAGAATTTTATTTAGCAGGTTATGGAAATTCTATAGAGGCCTATAATGCCTATCGAAGAACGGGCTACCCATCAAATATTCAAATTCCTATTGGTGACGATAACCCTACTTTTCCACGAAGTTTTCCTTACGCAAGTGCAGAAGTAGAAACAAATGGTTTGATTTCTCAAAAACCAAATACAGATAAGGTCTTTTGGGATAAGAACCCTGATGGATTTATTAAATAATTCAAAAAAAGGTAAATATGAAAAATGTATATAAATATTTGTTTTGTATTCTAGCTTTCCTTGCTTGTGAGGATGACAACAATTTGCTAGAAGATATAGCGTTTCGTGGAGGTTTCGTTCAATTTCAAGAGAAGCCTGAACTTAACATAAATATTCTGGAATTGGATACAGCTATCATTTCAGAACAACTGATAGACCCCAACAATAATGCAAGTAGTTATTCTTTAGATTTGCTGCATGATGGAAATGTTGTAAAAGATTTTGTAACTCTTAACTCATTTCCTTCCAAATTAGAAATCCCTATTTCTAGTATGATTTCAGCATTAGGACTAACAAATGATGATATTGTATTATCAACCAAATTTTCCTTGGTGGCAACCATTACAACACCAACAGGAATTTTTTCAGGGTTGTCTCCAAAATTTGATAACAACAATATAAATCAAGGAGGAAACTCTACTGTAAGATTGAAGGCAAATAACTTTAGAGATGCTATCGAATTCGATGTAACATTTTTCTTACCTCCTGCAAAGACCATTAGAAAAACTTCATTCGAAGCTGTTGCTATTGGACCAACCAATACACCTTACACTAGAAACGGAGACAAAGACGAAACAGGAGACTTGGTGAATGGATCCGCTCCACCTTTTGTAGATTTTATAGCAAATGGGACTTCAGACAAGGATGAAATAGGATTTAACTCAGAGTATATAGCCGTTCCTAATATTAGTAGTAGTAGTCTAGGCTTCGATAAAGAGAGAATTGGGGTATACAGTCTTTTTGAAGATTATGATGCTTATCCAGATGGAGTAAAAGGATATCATTTAGAAGACATTGATGGAATGATTAGGATTACCTTCGATGTAGTTAATGTACCTATAGGTCAAGAAAAATCAGGAATTTCATTTCAGGCTTATTTCAACGATACTTCTTGGGAAGCCAAAGATGGTATGTTTGCTTATGTAAATATAACTACAGATTCAGGAAGTGATGTTATCGAAATGATAAAGGTTTTTGATGATGAAGTAGAAGCCATATCAGGTAGTTGGAAAGAATTTAACACTGGATTCTTAACAGGTATTCGTTCGTATCAATTAGTTATTGAAGCTTCCGGAGGAGCTACACCAGAGTCTATAGATATTGACAATATTGTAGTTTATGAACCCAAAAACGAAACTATTAATTAAAATTAATTTAAAATCACTAACATTCCAAACTATAGAACAAGAGCCGCTTCACAGAAATAAAATAGACCTTAAAAAAACACAACAAGTTTTATAGCAAAAAGCTACAATTAATTTCAAACATTTATTTTATTTGAGTCTATAAAACCTCCGTCTTTGACGGAGGTTTTATAGACTCAAATAAACATTTCTTATGTTAGAGAATGCCCAAACAATCCGCTTTAATAATAAACAGGAATCTTTTATAACTTACTACATTCTTTGTTACCTAAGCAAATCGATCCCAATTCTTACTGATTTAAATTATATCAATACATTGGACGTTTTCGTCTAAGATTTTTTCAATTCATCTTTGAAAATATATTTTCTAAAATTTTCAGCTTCAAAACCCCATAATCTACTCTAAATAAAATACTTAACATTAAGTGTCATTTTTAAAAATTAAAACTTTCGGATACTAGTGATTTTACATAAAAACTTCATTTTTACCACTACCTAAGTATTAATACTTACAAAATACTTATCTAAAATGAATTTAAACAACTACTAAACTCTATAATAAAGTTGTACAAAAACCTTTTCGCCTTTATTTTTGAAGAGCTAAATTTTATGATACAATGAGTAAATTAATTAGATCGTCTATAGTAAGGAAGGTAGCCATGGCGCTATCAGGCTTATTTTTAGTCTTTTTCCTTCTACAACACTTCTCTATAAACTTAACTTCGGTTTTTAGTGAAAAAGCTTTTAATGCTGCTTCACACTTTATGGGAACAAACCCGGTAGTTCAATTTGGACTACAACCAGTGTTAATTTTCGGAGTGGTATTTCATTTTATAATGGGATTCATTCTAGAGGCACAAAACAAAGCGGCACGCCCAATAAAATATGCGAGTTATAATGGCGGAGCAAATGCCTCTTGGATGTCTCGAAACATGATTTATTCTGGATTAGTAGTATTAGCTTTTTTAGGCCTTCATTTTTATGATTTCTGGATTCCAGAAATGGTTCACAAATATGTTGAATTTAGTCCTGAGGATCCTACAAGATATTACCACGAATTACAAGAAAAATTTGTAAGCCCTGTTCGTACAATTCTTTATATTGTTTCTTTTGTTTTCTTAGCATTACACTTGCTACATGGTTTTGCTTCTTCATTTCAGTCAGTTGGAGTGAACAACAAATACTCTACTAACATTCAGAAATTTGCAAAAGCGTTTGCTATTGTGATTCCTGCTGGATTCATTTTCATCGCATTATTCCACTTTTTCAACCACTAATCGATTACACTATGGCATTAGATTCTAAAATACCTCAAGGTCCATTAGCAGATAAGTGGACGAAACATAAAAATGACATTAACCTTGTTAACCCTGCTAATAAACGTAACATCGATGTAATCGTTGTAGGTACAGGTTTAGCAGGTGGTAGTGCTGCTGCATCTTTAGCAGAACTAGGGTATAATGTAAAAACTTTCTGTTACCAAGATTCGCCTCGTCGTGCACATTCTATTGCTGCTCAGGGAGGGATTAACGCTGCAAAAAATTATCAAGGAGATGGTGATTCTAACTACCGTCTTTTTTATGATACTATTAAAGGTGGTGATTACCGTTCTCGTGAAGCTAACGTTCACCGTTTAGCCGAAGTTTCGGGTAACATCATCGATCAATGTGTTGCACAGGGAGTTCCTTTTGCACGCGAATATGGAGGTTTACTCGACAACCGTTCGTTTGGAGGAGTGTTGGTATCTCGCACATTTTACGCTAAAGGACAAACAGGTCAACAATTATTATTAGGTGCATACTCGGCTATGAACCGCCAAATTAACCGTGGTAAGATTCAATCTTTTAACCGTCACGAAATGTTAGATTTGGTAAAAGTTAACGGTAAGGCTCGTGGAATTATCGCGCGTAACTTAATAACTGGTGAAATCGAACGCCATTCTGGACAAATACTGAGGAGAAAGACAATTAACAACATTTCTCTCTCCTTTTCCGCGGTTACAAACAATAACAGCTGAAGGGTGAAGTCAGCTCTTTCTTATGTAGTCTCTTTATTTGGAACCCGCTTCGTCGTCGACAAAAAGCCATTATGAACATTCTAGAAATGTGACCTTTGAAAAAAGAAAGCGGACCCGGTTTTATCACACGATGCATGTGCTTCGTAATCACCTTCAAATT
>CALFUO010000102.1 GCA_937929895.1 uncultured Aquimarina sp. | reverse complement strand
GATGGGTACTTGCTTGTTTTTTCGTGCTTAGTGGGGTTTTAATTACCCAGAAGAGGATGGTAAAGAGGGAACAAAAAACGTCTAGGTGTTAAGGCTGGGCTAAGAAGACAAAACAAAGTTCACGTCGAAACCTAAACCATTGGTGTGCTTCGCAACGTAGTCTTCAACCGTTTCTGTTTTATAGTTAATAGGAGTAGCTCCTAATTCTTTGATTAATGCTAATTGTTTATCCCCACCACCTGTAGAGAAAACATTAGCACCAAAGTGATTTGCTAATTGTAAAGCAATATGTCCAACACCTCCAGATCCTCCATGTACCAACACATTTTGATCTTCTGCAACCCCAGCGCGAATTAAACCTTCGTATGCAGTAATCCCTACTAAAGGAATTGCAGCAGCTTCTTCCATCGAAATGTTTTTGGCTTTTTTAGCGATAAGTTTGCTATCAGCAGCAATGTATTCAGCTAATGTTCCTTGTAAATCTGCAAGTCCACCAACGCAACCGTATACTTCATCACCAGCAGCGAATTTAGTTACATCATCAGCTACCGCTTCTATAGTTCCAGCAAAGTCCATTCCTAAGATAGCAGGAGTACTTGGTGATAAAGGTAAATCCGAACCCATTTTACGAATCATGGTATCTACAGTATTTACACTCGATGCTGCTATTTTTATAAGTACTTGACCCGCTTGTAGAGTTGGTTTTGCTACTTCTTCTTTTTCGAATACAGACTTTTCTCCATATTGATTTATGATCATTGCTTTCATATGCTCCTTCTTATACTATAAAAATTACAGTATCAAATTTAATAGGACATTCAAAGCGATGCAATAACTATCATTTATGATAGTTTGAAGTTTTTTTAGAATTTACTTATTATGGATCGAAGTATAACTGATTCTAAAGATCTAACCATTGTTTAAATTGAGATACCTTATTTTTTCCAATAACAATATCTAATTCAGAAACAGGGTTAACTTCTAACTTTAGTTTGCTGTTTTCGAACTTCGTAATTTTTTCTATAGCAGAAATGCCCACTATGAATTGTCGATTGACCTTGAAGTAAATTTTATCATCTAACAAGCCATAAATTTTATCTAATGAATCTGGTGTTGTAGATTTTCGACCTTCTTTAGTTACTATATAAGTGATGGTGTTTTCAACATAAATATAGGCAATACTACTAATGGTAATCGGTACAAGTTCGTTTCTTACATAGGTTAAAATACGTTCTTTAGTAGTTTCTTCATTAGTAGTGTCAGAGATATTAGTCTCTAAAGTAGGGGGTTCTACAGGTTGTATTTTAGTAAGGCTTTCTTGGTATTTTTCCAAAGAAGCATTTAAATCTTCTATACTTTTAGAATTAGCTATGATTTCATCGACTTTTAAGTCAATTTGTTTACTAAAATAAATACTTAAAAAACGACAAACCCAAAGGATAAACACCCAGAGTAAAATTCCAAGAATACTAATAACAATGGCATAAAAAGATTTCTTATGATTTATCTTAAAATCAATTTCCTCTAAATTGATATGATTAGCAATTATTAAGTCCGAATCATTTATAGTATCTAAAGCTATAATTGGAATATTAGTATCCAAAGATTTTAAACTAGAAAATAAAGAGAAGAATTTGTTGTATACTTTAGCGGCATCTACCTTTTCTTCTTCAAATATATTATTGGAAGAAGGTTTTTCTCCTACTTTAAAAATTTCGGGATAGCATACATAATTACCAGACCAGTTGATAATAGAAATAAAATTATTCTGTTTGTGACTATCTTCTATAATGTTTTGAATCAGTAATTCTTCTTCGAAAGTTTTATCTACACTATGAATTTTAGAATACACTCTTTTAATAACATTAGTGTTATACACAAGCTGAGATAAACTATCTGTTATTACAGAAAGCGAATAGTTTTTAAGTAATACATGTAGTACAGATACACCCAATACTATATAGATAGTAATAAAAATGATACTAATTTTAGTGTAAAATTTATAATCTTTCATGCTTTTGATTCCAAAATACCTTTAGCAAAAATAAGAGAATCTTTTAATCAGTATTAGTATCAGCGTATATTAATTATTGAATATATATTCACTTTTAAGGAGGTTTTTTCCTTTTCATTCTAAATAATTACTTAGCCTAGTGATATCTTACTTAATTTTGAATAAAGAATTAAAGCAGTATGTTGAGAAAAATAAAACGTCGTTATACAATTCCAATATTTATAGTGCTGTGTATCGGTATGTGGGGATGGGTAAATATAACAAGAACAGTTCCCGCTACACAAACATTAAAAGAAGTAGTAACACTGGGAGAAGATATTCCATTGGACACAATTAATAAAAACAGATTTGAGTCTTTGGATCAGTATATAGAAAAGCCATTTGTTTTAAAGGGTGTAATAGAGCTAATATCATTAGACGAAAGTTATAATCTAGTACTAGTTTTAAAAGATGGCATTCGAGCGTCTTGTAAATTTCAGAAAGATCAGAATAAAATTATGAGCATGTTTCATACAGGTGATACAATTCAGGTAAAAGGCATTTACAAAGGTGCATTAGATTATCTAGTCTTACAGAATTGTATTCGTGACAATGACAAGTAATTAATTTTTAATATAGTAACACTAACTAAATATATACAATTATGAACAGGCAACTCTGTTTACTTTTATTGATTCCCCTTTTGCTCGGGTTTTCTAAGAAAGGTGATAAATACATTTCTAGGAATGGTAATGTAACTTTTTTCTCTTATGCCTCTGCAGAAAATATAAAGGCAGCAAATAACCAGGTCCTTAGCTTATTAGAGCCTAAAACGGATAAAATTGCCATCAGTATTTTAATGAGGGCTTTTGAATTTGAAAAATCATTAATGCAAGAACATTTTAATGATAGTTATATTGAATCAGAACAATTTCCCAAAGCAACATTCGAAGGAACGATTCTAAATTTTGATAAAGATTTTTCGGGTACACAGACCAAAATCATTAAAGGAGATTTTACATTACGAGGAATCACTAAGCCAGTTAAAATCAAAGCAGATATAACAAAAACATTTAATAGCTATTTAATTAGTGGAGAAACAGAATTGAATATTAAAGATTATAAAATAAAAGTTCCACAAATATTAGCAAATCGTATAGCTCAAACCGTTAAAATATCATTCAACTTCAAATATAAACACTATGAAAAATAGTATACTAGTCATAACACTATTTTATCTAGGATGGACTTCAATCTATAGCCAAGGACTTTTAGATGAACTGTATTTTGAAGAAAAAGAATATACTGAAACAGTACAATCTACCTTCAAAATGCTTCGAATAGGAATGTTTCATTCTGTAGAGACCAGAAAACAAGGTGTTTTAGAACTTAGTGCCTATACACGTTATTGGAATATTCCAGAAGTAGATGGGCAGGTTATAGAAAGAAATAGCTTTGCCTCGGATCGTATGAGTGCTCGTTTCGGAGCTGATTTAGCCCTAACAGATAAATTTACTATTGGTGGTGGATGGGCCAGCAATGGAGTTTTAGACGGATATTTTAAGCATAGAATTATCCAACAGAGCAGTGGTAAAAAGAAAATACCCGTAAGTATCACGGGTTTAATAGGGGGGTCTCATCGTCTTGAAAATATAGAAAATATCCCAGGGGATGGATCGGCAACTTCTATTTACGATACTTCTGTTGCAAATACTTCGATTAATTTAGAAAATAGTTTTACAGCTAAGACAAATGTTTATGCTCAATTACTAATAGCTAGTAAGCTTGATAGGAGTTTTTCGTTACAGTTGTCTCCGACTTTTATTTATCGAGGATCAAATCGTTTCCAAGAAAATCCAGATGCACATTTTGCTATAGGTTTAGGAGGAAGGTATAAAACAGGAAAGCATACTTCGCTATTTTCAGAATATTACTGGATGCCAAAATCTTCTGCTTTACAGAATATAGAAACTTTTGGACCCTTTTCATTAGGGATGAATTGGGAAGTATCTAAAGTACAAATTCAGTTATTCTTAACAAATACAGGAAATTATGCAGAGGATTTAGTGATTACCGAGACCCCTGTAAATTTCAATTTTAAAGATGGGAATTTATTTTTTGGTTGGAATTTTATTTATGTTTTACATCTAAAGAAAAAATAGTCCCTTAAAAGATATTATTATGATTTTTAAAAGAATAATTACAGGAATTGTGTGCTCAATAGTGGGAATAATTACATTAATGTCTTATGATCACATCGACGCGCCTAGTATATCGAATACCTCTTCAGATTTAGCTGATTTCTATGCATTCGAAAGCCCAGAAAATGAAGATAACATAGTTTTTATACTTACGAGTCAAGGATTATTGAGCCCGGCGGAAAGTCAACAAGTTAGCTTTGATCAAAATGTACTTTTCGAAATTAATATAGATAATAATGCCGATAATGTAGAAGATTTAGTGATTCAAATGATTCGTCGTGGTGATTGGATGTATTTCTTTGGTCCAGTGGCTCCTAATGAAACAGGTCTACAAGGAAGTATCGTGAGTAACACTAGTTTTCAAGAAAAAGTTAGAATAACGCCTTATGGACAAGAAGAAGAGGTTTTGGAAACAGAAGTAGGATGGAAATATTTTGCAGGAGTGACAGATGATCCTTTTTTTGGTGATATAGCACGTTTCAAACAAATTCTAGCAGGAAACGAAACAAGCTTTGCGAATCCAGGGAATGATACTTGGAAAGGGCTAAATACGCTAACCTTGGCTGTCGAATTACCTAAACAACTTTTAGGAAGCACAGATAAAATTAGTACATGGGTAACCACTAACCGTAAACAAAACTAAAGTCATATGAAACTTAGAATAATCGTTTTTATAGCTATTACTGCAACTTTAATTGGATGTAGTTTAAATGAAGATGCTGGTACAGAAGTAGTCCAAGAGGAGACGGTAATAGGTTTTGAGGGTGTTTTTATACAACAAGATCGAATAGGGAAACCAGGAATAAATGTAGCCTTGATTTTAGAAAACCGAAGAGAACTATTTAATAGAACCATGACTAAATATTTACAAAGAACGTTTTCTGAAGAAGTACAGAATCGTATTGTAGCACTTAGTCCTGCTTATGCTTCAAATACGGATACTAATATCTTAGGGCAAACATCAGGAGAGTTAGCAGAAGTATTTGCCAATGATGTTTTAGAGGTAAGTCTTACTGGTCCAACCACTTTTAATGATGGTACTACTGTATTAACCGGAAGAAATTTGGAAGATGATGTGATTGATACTACAGTGTTGTGGATTTATGGAGGTGAAGATGGAACTGAAAATTCACAATTAACTAAGGATAATGTTTCTGAAAATGATAGAGCTTTTCAAGCTACATTTCCTTATGTAGCCAAGGCTTGGTAATTTTTTGTCTAAAAGATAATACAAAGAGCAGATTCTTAAATAATATTTGAGAATCTGCTCTTTGTATGAATGCCATTCACTTTTAAACCGATAATTGAAAAAGT
>CALFUO010000101.1 GCA_937929895.1 uncultured Aquimarina sp. | reverse complement strand
GCTACGTATTTTATAGAAGTAGATTTTGAGAAAAAAATTGTTGGATACAAGCATAAATCTCATGACACTTCGGCTACGAAGATCTATAGGACAGCAAAAGCAACAAGAAAACTTATCGATAAAGTAAAGAGAATTTTACTTCACGATAAATGGGTTAAGTACTACGAGGTAGAAGATGTAGAAGAGACAAGAAAAAAACTTATTTTAGAATTGATAACGACAAATTAAAAGCATGATTAGTTTGTTGTTTTTTAGTCAATATCATTAGTGTTTTTTAAAGATGATTTAGTATAATATGTAAAATCTTTTGATGATGATTTTTACAATAAAAATCATTTGTTTTCAGTGTGTTATGGGCACAATCTTGATTCCTGTTTCTTGAAGCGAAGCGATATTGAATTTTTATTGGACACCAATGAATAAAAATTTGTTACTACAATTAGGTTATCGTCTGAAATGCAACAGCAAATGAAATAAGACTTATTACAATCCCAATAATAAAAATAGTATAGGTAACACGAAGAATACTATACTTTCTATGCAACACTTGTCCTAAAAAATACAGATCTTTTATCATCGAATTGTATAAGTAATCTTTATCTTTCATAAGTTCATTCATACCCCATTCAAAATCTTTAAGAGGCATTTTGTGAAAGTTACCGAAGAATAAAAGATTTACTTTTTTCTGAGCGACATCTTCTCGAGTGAACTCTCCACCAGTTACATTCGGTCTAGTTGCGATTACAGATAAAATCATAGAGATTACTGTAAATAACACGAAAATTAAGGTTGGGTAAATAAGGTATTTGTTTGATGGATTATCTAGCTTTGGAATTAAGTTTGCCAATACTAGTGATACAATTATAGCATTTACAGAAAGTAAAATATTGGCTTTAGTATCTGCAATATCACTAAGGGTAATGTGATTTTTTAGGGTGACCCGAAACATAGTTTCGACTCCTTTTTCGGGTAATTTTGGGTCTTTTTTGCTGTATTTTAATTCGTTTTGTTGTAATTCTTTTCCTTTTTGGACTAGTTTGGCTAAGTTTTTTAGTTTACGTTTTGACCAGTTTTCTTTTGTGAAATTGGTATAAAATTGATGATGATTATTAGTGAAATGAATGTTTTCTTGATTCCATTCTAAATCTGTAAATTTTTTATTGGTGGTAAGCTCCCATTCTGCTCGAAGTAGGTCGCTAATAATTTCGAAGTCTTTACTTCCAAAATGCGCACAGTCAGCATCTCGTATAATAGCTTCAAGATGATCTTTTGGGGTAACCTCCATTTGCGTAGCTAAAATTAGTCTATTGATCTCTGCGATCTCTTCAGAGCTAATTTTTTGATCTAAAAAGTCTGAAGCAATTATAGTACTAGCCTGCTCGTGATTTTCGATACCTTTGGTGTAACCTGTATCGTGAAACCAAGCTGCAATGGTTAAGTTTTGTAACTCTTTTTCAGAAACTTTTTCGGCTTTAGCAATTTCAATCGTCGAAGACACTACCCCCATAGTATGTCGCACATTATGATATAGAAATTGAGGTCCAAGTCCTTTCTTTAGCAATTGTACTGCATATTGTTCTACTTCTACCAACAGGTCCTTCATACAAAAAGCTTTATTTTTACTAAAATAGTCATTTAAAATTTTCGAATGCATTCTCTTTACAAGTTGTTTTATATCATTGGATTGTTGTTTTTATGTGGTTGTGCGACTTACAAGCCCCAGTATAAAACAAAGAAATTGGCCAATGAATTCCCTAAGGATAAGAAGATTATTCATAGTTTTTATTTGTTGGGTGATGCAGGAGGTTCTTCATTAAATGAAAATCACCCCACGTTACAGCGTTTTAAAAAAGAATTAGAACAAGCTTCGGAAAATAGTACAGCACTATTTTTAGGAGACAATATCTACCCAGATGGGATGCCAAAAAAGAATAACGAAGAAAGATCTTTGGCAGAGCATCGCTTAAATGTTCAATTTGAAACTTTAAAAGATTTTAAAGGTAAGCCTGTTTTTATTCCGGGGAATCACGATTGGTATAATGGCATTAAAGGATTAAAACGTCAAGAGAAATATACCGAAAAGATTTTAGGTAAAAACACTTTTTTACCAGAAGACGGTTGTGGAATTCGACGAGTAAAAATAGGAGATGATATTGTTTTGATTACGATCGATTCACATTGGTTTATTACAGATTGGGATCAACACCCTACGATTAATGACGATTGTGAAATTTTCGATAGAGAAGGTTTTTTTAGTCAATTCAAAAGTATCTTGAAAAAGTCTCAGGGTAAGAAAGTTATTGTAGCCCTACATCATCCAATGTTTTCGGTAGGACCACATGGAGGACAGTATCACTTTAAGGATTATTTTACTCCATTTCCTGGTTTAGGGCTATTGAAGAATGTGTTGAGAAAAACAAGTGGAGTTTCTCATGCAGATTTTAGTCATAAAAACTATGCAGAAATGCGTAAAAGGTTAATTAATCTAGCGCTTCAGAACGAACAAGTGATTTTTGTTTCAGGCCACGAGCATAGTTTACAATACACCCAGCATGATAATGTTGTTCAAATTGTTAGTGGTTCAGGTACTCAAGAAAGCCCAACCAAAGCAACGGGAAATACATTATTTTCTTACGGTGTGTCAGGTTTTGCTAGATTAGATGTATTTGAAGATGGCTCTTCATTTGTACGTTATTATCGAGGTGACACAGGCGAAATTGTATATCAAGTAGAAGTGTTTAAAGCAAAGTTTCGTAAGAAAGAGTCCCATTTACAAACCGTATTCCCTAAAACCTACAAAGCATCGATTTACACCCAAGAAGAGGTGTCCAAAACACCATTGTACAAAAGAATTTGGGGAGAGCGTTATCGCGATGATTATGGTGTCGAAGTAACTGCGCCAACTTTAGTATTAGATACTATTTTCGGGGGGTTAACCCCCACTAGAAAGGGGGGAGGGAATCAATCAAAATCTCTGCGTCTCGAAAACCCAGAAGGTAAAGAATATGTAATGCGCGCTTTACGTAAGAATCCATTACAGTTTTTACAGGCAACGGCTTTTAAAGATCAATACCTTACGAAGGTGTATAAAAATACATTAGCAGAAAATATTCTGAAAGATGGATTTACAGGTTCGCACCCCTATGCTCCCTTTGTGATTGGCCCATTAGCGGATGCAGCTAATGTATACCATAGTAATCCCAAATTGTATTATATACCGAAACAAAAAATATTAGGAGAGTACAATGAAGATTTCGGAGACGAATTGTATATGATCGAAGAGCGAGTTAGTTCGAATCATGAAGAGGTAATTAGCTTCGGTGAGACTAGTAATATTATCAGTACGAGTGATATGACAATGAAAATTTTAAAGAATCAAAAACATCGTATTGATGAACCAGCATTTGTAAGAGCTCGCTTATTCGACATGCTAATAGGAGATTGGGATCGTCACGAAGACCAATGGAGATGGGCAGTATTCGAAGAAGAGAATAGAACGATTTACAAACCTATTCCCAGAGATCGAGATCAAGCATTTTCAATTATGGACGACGGCTGGTTAATGTCAGCAGCAACTGCGATTCAACCGACAATAAGATTATTAAGAAGCTATGATGGTACTTTAGAAAAACCAAAATGGTTTAACGACGAGGTATTCCCGTTAGATAAGTTTTTATTCAATCGTTGTGACAAAGAAGTATGGGACGAGCAGGTAAAATTTCTTCAAAAAAATATTACTTCGGAAGTTATCGACACAGCTTTTAAGGATTTTCCTAAAGAAGTAGACCAGCAAAAGATTGCTGGTATTCGAGAAAAATTGACTTCTAGAATAAGGAACCTACAAACAATATCTGATAAATATTTCGCACACATTTTTAAATACGCGGTAATAAAGGCTACAGATCAAAGTGATTATATAGATGTAAAGCGGACTGAAAATGGTAGTACTTTAGTTGAGATTTTTACAAATAAGGATAAAAAGAATAAGTTCTTTTCTCGCGAGTACACTCCAGATGTTACCAGTGAAATTTGGATTTATGGCTTAGATGGTGAAGATATATTTCAGATTGGAGGAACGGGCTCAGGATGCATTCCTTTGAGGATTGTTGGAGGGCAAAATAAGGATACATTCAATCTGCATGATAAGAAACGAATTGCAATTTACGATTACGAATCGAAGGAAAATATTTTTATAGGAGTTAAGCGTAAATATCATTTAACAGATAGTTACAAGACCAATAATTATGATTATAAGAAATTAAAAAATAACGTTAATCAGGTAATTCCTAGAGTTAATGTAAATCCAGATGATGGGTTGTTGTTAGGGGTATCCGATACATATACTAAATATGGTTTCGAAAGGAATCCATTTAGTAGTAGACACCAGATTAAGTTAGGCTATTACTTTGCTACAGAGGGTATCGATGCTTCGTATAAATTAAGTGTAGCTAATGTTTTTAAAGGTTGGAATGTAGAGGGAACAGTGTTCTATACCAGTCCAAACTATAGTAAAAACTTTTTCGGTTTCGGAAATAATAGTACCAACTTGAATTATGAAGATGATGATCGATTTGGGTTGAATTTTAATAGGGTTCGTTTAAGTCAATTTAAAGCAGATTTGGATGTAGTGCGTTATGGTAAGTTAGGAAGTATTACTGCAGTGGGGTTGGCGTTCGAAAATTACGATGTAGAAAAAGCAGGAAATCGATTTGTAAATTCTTTACTAGAAAGCGATCCTTCTGCTACTTCCAATGATTTTTTACATAGTTCTGTTAGATACGAAGTTCACAATGCAGATCAAAAAGCTTTTGTGTCTTTAGGGATGGGGTTTGAAACGGAATTAGGATACCAGCACAACCTTAAAAAAGACAGAGGATTTCCATATCTAAATTCTAAATTGAATTTCGACTATCAGTTAGTTCCTAGTGGGGACTTTGTATTGGCTACAGCTTTCGGGAGTCAACATAATTTTAACAATCATTTCGAATTTTACCAAGCAGCCAACTTGGGCGCCAATAATGGACTTAGAGGATATAGAAACGAGCGTTTCTCTGGGAAGCATGCCTTTTACCAGTCTTCGGATCTTCGATATCAATTCAAACAATTTAGAACGGGTATTTTACCTATGAATTTCGGGATCTTTACAGGTTTCGATTACGGTCGTGTTTGGGTAGATGGTTTAAATGAAAGTAAATGGAATAACAGCTACGGTGGAGGGGTTTTCTTAAATACAGCACAACTAATTGCAGCCCGTTTATCGGTCTTTAAAGGAAGAGAAAATGTACGAGTAGCGTTTAAATTAGGGTTTGATTTTTAGTTATGTTATACGATTAAACCATAAAATGCAACATATATTAAGTTTACTTTTCTACTTTTTCTTCGTTTCAAAATAAAACCGTAGCTAGTGCTATGCTTTAATTTTACGTCTTGAAAAAGCGAAAATTAATTCTATAATATGTATGCCGCATTTTATGGTTTAGGATCGTATTATTTTAAAATATGAGTGTCATGCTGAGTTTATTTCAGTATCTCATCATAATTTAAGGCATGTTTAATTTTAATATAATCGAAAGAATTTTAATTCGTTAGTTTTAACTCATAAAGATTTCCACCAGTACCCTTATCATATTCATCAGAGATCAAAAGAGTGTTTTCGTTTTTAAAACAGATACCTTCTTTTTGAGAATCGTGGTATAGATTGATCTTTTTAATATCTCCAGAAAAGAATTGGTCATTTTCAAAATTCGAAAGTTGCCAAAACTTGGAGTGATTCAATAAAAAAACAGTTTTCTGATCTTTACTAATAGTCGCAGAAGTTATTTGGTGATCCTTTTTTTTTCCGAAGAGGTATGAGGTGACTTTAATTGCTTTATGTTTTCCTATATGATTAGGGATATAGTAAACAACTGTTTTCTTTTTTTCTTTAGAAAATAGGTAGAAATGTTTTCCTTTTAAAATGAATGCCTCGAAGTCTTTTTCTTTCTTTCCTTGTAATTTGAAAGTAATTACCGTAGCATAAGCCTGTTCTTTCATAATAGTATTAGCTTCTATTTTATAGATGTAATATTCGTTTCTATCAAAGTCATTATTACCAAAATCACCTATGTAGAAATTACCTGCTTCATCAATAATTAGGTCTTCCCAATCTTTGTTTTTAATATTGAAAAGTTTCGTTTCGTGTCGAATCTTGCCATTTTCGTCAAGGGCATATAAAATAGGATCGTTATTAGAATCCTGAATCGTCCAGTATAGATCTCTCTTGCTATCGTATGCAATGGCAGAAGCTTCTTTTAGCTTTTTGGGTAATCTAGAAATTACTTTTAACGGAGCTGTTTTACAATTTAAAAAAGGTAATAAAAGGAATAAAGTTTTTAATAGTCGCATATCGTAATTTACAAAATCTATAAAAGCAAAAAGAGCTAAGTAATATACTTAACTCTTTTAGACAAGCCCCAAAACTATGAAACAGTAACTATGAAAAACTGCTTCAAATATTTTCAATATTTAACTATAACTATTTGTTTATTTCGATGAGCCAAAAATCAATATTTTTTGGCTTCTAAATCGATTTCGAATTTTTTTTCGTTAAATTATTAGGCAAAAGACACATAAATCAGATCAAATACAATAAAAGGCATCTTCAATGTGATTTATCTGTAAATTTTTGCTTGTTTTTGTAATGCTAACAATATCAAATCGAACTTCTATATCGATATCTCTTTGTTGGATATAAGCATCTATCACGTTTACGATAGATTTTATTTGAGTATTGCTGACGAAATCTTCGGGATCACCAAAGTAATCCGAGCTTCTAGATTTTACTTCGACGACAACCAATTTATCTTCGTAAGTAGCAATAATATCTACTTCGTTACGATGATAACGATAATTTCTTTCAAGAATTTGATAGCCTTTTTGCTGCAAATAATTACAAGCAGCATTTTCTCCTTCTCTACCTAATTGATTGTGTTTGGCCATATTTTTTTAGCTTTAAGCTGTAGGCTTGATAATTACTTCTTTTTGTGAAGCTATAATTTCGTAATTATTTCCCAAAGCAATAGGTTGATTGTCTTTTATGTGTCCAAAAGGAGCGTCGAAGATTACAGGGTAATTATAGTCTTTGGTAACTTCTAGTACAATCTCTTCTACAGTGTAACCAAAAGGAATAGAATTATCATGTATATGGGTCATTCCTCCAATAACAAGTCCAGCTAGATTTTCTAAGTACCCATTTCTTTTTAAGTTTTGGAACATACGGTCTATGTGGTACAAATATTCATCTAGATCTTCTAGGAATAGTATTTTTTGTTTAGTCTCTAATTGATCCGAAGAACCGCATAAACTATAGATTACCGATAAATTCCCTCCAATAGCCTTGCCGAATGTATTGCCTATTTTATTGTTAGGATTCGAGTCGAACTGTAAATTGGGTAAAGAGCCATTTAGTATATTTTTGAAGTTGTTTTTTACCTCGTTCGTGCATTTCCCTAGGTCGAAAGCCATAGGAGCATGAAGGGTTTGTAATCCTAAACCATTTATTTTAGAATGTAATACCGTAATGTCCGAATAGCCTATAACCCATTTGGGAGTTACAGAAAATGAATTAAAATTGATTTGTTCGATGATTCGAACCGTTCCGTAACCACCTCTAGCACACCAGATGGCTTTTATAGTAGGATTATCTATTACTTCTTGAAAATCCTGTGCTCGCTCTTTGTCGGTTCCTGCAAATTGATAGTGGATGGCATTAATACTTTTACCCAGAACAACATTATAACCTTCCTGTTCTAAAAAATCGATGGCAACGCTAAGTTCAGTCTTCGTGATTTTTCTAGCCGTAGAGACAATAGCAATGGTATCACCTTGTTTTAGAAATGGAGGTTGAGTCATGAATTGAATTATTCTTGAATACTTTCTGTAATTTTAGTTGCTTTCTTAACGAATGTTTCTTCTACATAAAGGTCTTGAAGTCCATCAATCGGAGCACAAAAACCAGCAAGACGGCCAGATTCACTTTCATCTCTGATAATGAATTTGATGTTTTGCTCTTCTAAAAGCAGCGTAATCTTTGTAACTAAAATAAAGTTTCCGGTAAATATTTTGGTGTAGGCAGTTTCAGACATCGAGTTGTTTTTCTATAATTTACGAAAATTCGTTTAGAATCATTTTTTTGATTTTTACAGCTTTTTCAAAATGATCTAGTTTATGGGTCATAATCCACCAAGTAGCTACTTCCATTAATAATTCTGGATTGTCATTTTTGTTAGAGAAAAAGGCATAAAAAGAAAGACCTACATTGTCCCCTTTCTTTGTAATCTTTTCATCACAAATAGTAACGATCTTTTCTTGAAGAGATTTATCCATCCGAAAATTATTTAATCTCTTTTGTTACCTCGCCGCAAGCTAACATTACATCTCCAAAATAGGGATTTCGAACTTCGTCGCTATTAGATAACCAATAGCCACCTTTACCATCAAAGGCCATAGGACAAAATTGTTGGTATATTTTTCCCGAGGCAAGCTTGCCTTTTAAAGCTGCTGTCGTTTGTTCATTTAACCCAACAAAGAACTCTCGTTGTTTTTCGATGTCATCAGTACTAGAAATTAGTGTTGCTACCATACTGACATTTTGATATTCGTTTTTCCCTTCTAAATGCTTTGCTAAAAGTTTTGCTGCTACTTTAGTTTTTTCAGCATTAGTATTTACCATAGCGCCTTTTACGGCTAGATAGTCTATGTATAATTGTGTCGCTTCAGGGGTTGTAAAATCTACTGTTACAGTATTAGAAGTTTCGTTTAGATCTTTATTTATTTCATGTGCTGGGGCAACTTTAGTTTTTGGTTCGTTTTTACAGCTTAAAATTAGTAAGGAAATGGATAATATATATAGCGTTTTTTTCATAAGATAAATTGATTATAGTATCAAAGTTAAAGAATTCGATGTTGTACACTAACATTAAATATAATCTGAATAGGGCAATACTCTTTCTATTTTATTTAAATTAAACAAAAAGTTTATTAATTAATTCTTAGCCATCAAAATAGGCAGTGAAACTGAAGATATTTTAGGGTTATTTTTTACTCTAAAATAAGTCTTTTCTTCTTTTGCATAGTGGAGCTACGGAGATAAAGAAAGTTAAAAATAGAGCTAAAAAGGGCATTTTACAGCAATTTTAAAAAGTTTATATCGCTTCTATAATTGTGAGTATTCAAAAAAAATCAGTTTAACTTTTGAAAAAAAACATTCATAAACAATTAGTACGATACGCATTTATTCAAGCATGGTGTCTTTTTAACCAAAAATTGCTTTTTTTGTCACAAAACGTATCGACATTTGTGCTTCGATTTACTTTACAAAACTTAATAATCAGCTACGATGAAGAAATTTATTTTAAATGTATTTGCGTTTATCGCTGTGATTGCATCGATGTCATGTAACACAAAAACACAGATACCAAAAAAGGGATCTTTACAAATTTCTAAACAAAATAAGACAAAACCGAATGTCATCGTTATCTATATGGATGATTTAGGATATGGTGATGTTGGTTTCAATGGGTCTAATTCTAAACTAACCCCGAATATTGACAAACTCGCTAACAATGGCTTAATTTTTAAAAATGGTTATGCAAGTTCAGCGACTTGTACGCCTAGTAGATATGCACTATTAACTGGGGAATACCCTTGGAGAGAAAAGGATGCTTCTATTTTACCAGGTACAGCTCCACTATTAATCAAAACTTCTCAGGTGACTTTACCCAAAGTGATGAAAGAAAACGGATATCAAACGGGTATCGTTGGAAAATGGCACTTAGGTCTAGGTAATGGAAATGTAGATTGGAACAAGCATATAAGCCCCGGTCCTAACGAAGTAGGATTCGACGAATCTTACATTATGGCTGCTACTCAAGATCGTGTACCTACGGTTTATATTGATAACGGTGATGTTGTAAACTTAGACCCTAACGATCCGATCGAAGTAAGCTACAAGAAAAACTTCGAAGGACAACCTACAGGTAAAGAAAATCTAGAGTTACTAAAAATGAAATGGCATCACGGTCATAATGCTAGTATTGTAAACGGAATACCTCGTATTGGTTACATGAAAGGTGGAGAAAAAGCAAAATGGGTAGACGAAGATATGGCAGATCATTTTTTAGCAAAAGCTCAAAATTATGTAAAGAAACATAAAGACGCTCCATTCTTTTTATATTATGCTTTACAACAACCACACGTTCCACGTACACCTCACCCACGTTTTGTAGGTAAATCTGGAATGGGACCTAGAGGAGATGTAATTGTTGAGGCAGATTGGATCGTTGGAGAATTCGTAAAAACTTTAGAAGAGCAAGGAATTTTAGAAAATACTTTAATCGTATTTAGTAGTGATAATGGACCTGTATTAAATGACGGTTACTATGACGATGCTGTAGAAAAATTAGGCGATCATGATCCTAAAGGAGGACTAAGAGGAGGTAAATACAGTTTATTCCAAGCTGGAACTCGTGTACCATTCTTTACGTACTGGAAAGGAACTATTAAATCTGGTGTAAGTGATGCTATTGTTTGTCAAATGGACTTGGCAACTTCGATCACTAGTATCCTTGGAAACAAAAAACAAGTGGCTGATAGTAAAGATATTGCTGATGCCTTCTTAGGGAAATCTAAGGTTGGTAGATCTGAATTGGTTTTAGAAGCTGGAAAGAAAACTGCTTTACGTAAAGGCGATTGGTTATTTATCCCTCCATACCCAGGAATGCGTAAAGTGAATAAAAATGTAAATATAGAAGAAGGTTGCGACGATATAGCGCAGTTATACAATCTTAAAGAGGATTCTGGAGAAAAAAATAACTTAGCTACTGCTAACCCTGAGAAGTTTGCTGAAATGCAAAATGCTTTTACTGCGATTAGAGGTAAAGCGTATTTCAAAGGTGTAAAACCAATCGAATTGCATTAAGAAATTAAATTGATGAAAGAGGGTGATTTCTTTTTTTAAGACTTACCCTCTTTTATGATAGTATATCGCAGGGCAAACGCCTTTAAATTTTGAGCATTAATTCCCTGTAGTTATCATCAATCAATGCTTTTTTCATTTTTTACTTTTCTTGAATGTTTTTTCGTTAGCGAGCATTCCCAATGCCATTTTCTTGACCATATTTATATTTTCTGCGGCGTTTCCCTTGTAATTTAACTGTCTTACTTTTTTCATTATAACATCTAAGTTCCCCTTGATTATCCTTGAGCATCAGAATATAATCAGCCTTTCGTTCAATGATCTTCTCGGCAATGGCTTTTTGATAACCCATGGCATCTATGGCTATGATACAGTCCTAAAGAGCTATTAGGTTTAGTAATTCTGGTATAGCTGTAATCTCATTAGACTTTGAACCTACTTTTATCTTAGCTAACAAGAGTTTGTTGTGTGTACAGAAAGCCGAGACGATATGTAGTTTTTAAATACTATTATTTTAGGAAACACTCCGTACCGTTTTTCTGTCAATGGCAACAATCCTACCGTTAGATTTAGTAGCTATGGCATTTATCCATTTCATAAAACAACTGCTGAATGCCGTAGTATCTAATCTATTGAATAACCTATTGAGCACATCATGTGAAGGAACACCGTTTTTAAAAGGGATAAAGTTTCCTAAGCCAATCCAAACGACTTTCACCAAAAAAGATGATATTTTCCCAATCCTCAAACCATCCTGATATAACCGATGAAATAGTGAGAAACAAAATCTCTTCCAAAGGATATTTAAAATTGATTTTACTAGTTCTTAATGGTTTAGGTAAGTCTGTAAAATGAATCGTGAATAGGGATTTTGCTGATTTTTCCGAGCCTTGAAAAATCATTTTTTTATATGGCAGACCATCTATCATAATAGATTAAAAGTAATTATTTATAACATATTCTTAAAGCCTTTAAAAGCGTTTGCCCTGGTGTTAATTAACCTATTGCACTAATAATTTTTATTGTAGACGACTCATTATGTGTCTATTAAGCCTTTTTTAGGGTGTAACCTCTATTAATTGATCTTTTTTAATCTAGAACTTGTTAACCTTTTCATCTATAAAACATAGATATAAAAGCAGAGCTAAAGTCTACTGCGGTCACCAAAATATAATAGGTAACGGAATATTAAATAAATAAATAAATAATTAAAATTATGATCAATCAAAATTGGGTCTTTAGTAGTAACTGTGGATTGGATTTTTCTACAAACCCACCAACACCATTTTCGGGAACACAAATACCAAGAGCAGAAGGTTGTGCTTCTATATCTGATACTAATGGAAATCTGTTATTATATACCAATGGACTAAAGGTTTGGGATAGTAATAATAACGTAAAAGCTACAGGTTTACAAGGAGACCCTTCTTCTACACAGTCTTCTATTATTGTTCCTGCTCCTGATAACAATAGGGAATATTACATTTTGACAACAGATGGTTCTTCTGGAAGGTCTCCGTATAATCATTTTAACGGAATTAGAATCAATGTTGATTCATGGAACTCTACCTCATTAACTAACCATATGGTAACCCCTTCTTTGGCGTTACCGAACACCAAAGGTTTTTCTCCCGTTGAAAAATTAACCGCAATCCAGCACGAAAATTGTAAGGATTTCTGGGTAATTACTTTAGTTCAAAAAAGTAACAATGTCGGAATAAGGAATGCTCCAGGGATTTTTAGAATTTTCTTAGTAGATTCTAATGGTGTGCATCATACCAATGATATATCTATAGATAAAAAAATAGATGACTTAGGGTATTTAAAAGCGAGTCAAGATGGTAAAAAAATAGCATTGGCTAATGGTGAGAATAGTAATGTGCTTGTTTTTTCTTTCGATAGATCTTTAGGATTGGTTGATATTTCTAGTGGAATTACAATTATAGTTCCCAGCGTACCAGGAGGAGAAAATAAATCTCCCTATGGAATTGAATTTTCGCCCAATAACAATGTACTTTATTTTGGTAATTTAGGTTACTCGCCAAGAGATGGGTATGTGTACCAAGTAGATTTATTGGGTTCTACTACACCTAAACTTATTGCTACAATTTCTAATGGCGGAGGTTGGTATGCCATTGGTGCTTTGCAATTAGGAATAGACGATGTCATTTATATCGCAAAACCTGGAGAAAATTCATTAGGAGCCATTACAAGTCCAGATACTATTGTCCCTGCAGTGGCATTTGGTGCAGTAAGCCCTATTGTCGATGTGAATTACATAACATCTTTACCTGGGAATAGTGGCCTTGGATTGCCTAATTTGTTACCTAATGCTTGTGAAGAAGCAGATTGTAATTGTGGGTGTTCGGGATGTAATAAGGGAATAGAGGAGCAAAATGAAGAATTAATAGAGAGGGCTATTCTTAAAACGAATACAGAACCTTCAAAAGACAATGATGCAAATTGTCCTACAAACCCCTTTCCAAAGGAATCTAATTGTGAAGCTCGTGCGATCTCGAGTGATGTAGCCATAGCACCTTGTTTTTATTTGCACTGGGGGGATGGGAAGTCAGATCAAATAGAAGAGCATGATACAGAGGTCTTTTATATTACTGTTTGTAATCATTTTAATGACATTTTATTTAAGGGATTAAAAATAACTCAGGTTACTTTAAACCCACCACTTCTCATTCAAGATGCTCATATTATTCCCGATAGATTTATAGAATTAGATTGTTTAGAACCTTGCTCTTGTCAAACAAGAGAGTTTGCGATAATTACAAGGAACACGAAAATTGCAGGGGATTATACGATAGATATTGAATATTGTTATGATGAAATGATAGTAACATCTGCCAAAGGTCAGGGTACAGCGACATTTCCGATAAATATCACTGAAGATTAAAAATACTTTCAAAAAAAGGTTAATATTTTAATAGAGATATTAGCCTTTTTTGAAAAAGAACATTAATAATTAAAAGGATAAATAAGTCTCTTTAAAAGCAATTGCCTTGTAGTATATCGCTAAATAGATCATCTTTTACCCTCAAACGTTATCTTTGTGGCTCATTTTTAATATAAACTGAATCTAATGCGAATTTTTAGTGTAATTGCGACGCTATGCTTACTTACCTCGTTTAATATGGTAGCACAGCTAAACGACTGGGAAAACCCAGCTGTTGTTTCCATAAACAAACTACCTGCACGAGCTACGATGTATTCTTTTGCAGAGGAGTCAGATGCCTTAACGTTTGATAGAACCAAAACTAATCGATTAGTTTCTTTAAATGGAACATGGGACTTTAACTATTCTCCAAGTATCGAAGCATCTCCAAAAGATTTTTTAGATACTAAGTTTGAAGACTGGAAACCTATCACAGTTCCAAAAAGCTGGGAATTAGAAGGATTTGGACAAGCAATTTACACGAATAGTAAACATTCTTGGGGACACCAGAATTGGCCTAAAATTTCACCATTTCCAAACCCAACAGGGATTTACAAGAAAGAATTCGAAATTCCATCATCTTGGTCTGATAAAAGTATTCGTATCCAATTCGGAGGTGTAACCTCAGCCTTTTATGTATATATCAACGGACAAAAAGTTGGATATAGCCAGGGAAGCCGTACACCAGCTGAATTTGATATTACCCCCTATATCAAAAAAGGCAAAAACACCGTTATTGCAAAAGTATTTCGTTACAGTGACGGAGGTTATTTAGAAGCACAAGATCACTGGGATCTTTCGGGAATTCACCGAGATGTTCTTCTAATCGCAGAGCCCAAAACTCATATTTCAGATTTTAAAGTAGCTACTAAGCTAGATGAAAATTATACAGACGCTACTTTAGAAATCAGTCCTTCAATCATTATGGAAGAAGGCGTTAATGCAAAAGACTATGTGTTAACTGCACAGCTTTTTGATGGAAACGGAGCTATTGCTTCTCAAAAAATCAATGCTGCTAAAGTGGTAAATTTCCGTTTTGGGCAACGCTGGAATCCTAAATACAACCTTATCAATATTCCTATTAAGAACCCTAAAAAATGGTCTGCTGAATATCCTAATCTTTATACGATTGTATTGACGCTTAAAGACAAAAAAGGAAAAATTTTAGAAAGTAAATCTTGTAAAGTTGGTTTTAGAAGTTACGAAACTAAGAAAGGTGTATTTCTTGTAAACGGTAAGCCTGTAAAACTTTATGGGGTTAACCGTCACGACCACCACGCCAAAAACGGAAAGACGGTAACTATTGCTGATATGAAGCAAGACATTATGTTATTAAAGCAATTCAATTTTAATGCAGTACGTACAAGTCATTACCCTAACAACCCTGAATTTTATGATCTATGTGATCAATATGGAATTTATGTTATGGATGAAGCCAACTTAGAAACTCAT